>JALUTW010000497.1 GCA_027021685.1 Chromatiales bacterium
GGCGCACCGAGCAGCTCATGGCCCAGGACACCTTCCTGCGCATCGTCGCCGCCCAGGTGCACATGCTGCCCTCGGGTCACGACTTCTTCGTCCAGGGCACCGACACCATCCTGGAGTCCGGCCTCGCCGCCGGCCTGGCCCTGGACTACGGGTGTTCCAACGGCAACTGCGGCAAGTGCAAGGCCAGGCTCCTCAGTGGCGAGATCAAGCAGGTGCGCTCGTCCGACCACGTGTTCTCGGAATCGGAAAAGGCTCTGGACTTCTTTCTCATGTGCTGTCACACCGCGGTGAGCGACATCACCGTGGAGGCCCGCGAGGCGGGCAGCGAGAACGAGATCCCGCTCCAGGAGATCACCGCGCGCCTGCGCAAGGTGGAGTTCCCGTCGCCGGACGTCGCGGTGATGTCGGTGCGCACGCCGCGCACCCAACGCCTGCGCTTTCTCGCCGGCCAGTCGGTGGACGTGGCCCCCGAGGGCCTGCCACCGCGGCGGCTGCCCATGGCGAGCTGTCCCTGCGACGACATGAACCTCCAGTTCCACGTCCCGCGGCGTGCGGGTGACGCGCTGTCCGACTTCGTCTTCGGGCGGCCGGAGCCGGGTGTGCCGGTACACCTGCAGGGCCCCCACGGCCACTTTGTCCTGCACGATGCGCCCCGGCGGCCGCTCATCTTCATCGCCTGGGACACCGCCTTCGCCCCGGTGCACAGCCTCACCGAGCACGCCCTCAGCCTGGACACCGGCCTGCCCATCCATCTCTACTGGGTCGCCGGCAGTGCCGGCGGACACTACCACGACAACGTGTGCCGGGCCTGGGCCGACGCCATCGACGGTTTCGCCTACACCCCGCTCCCGGTCCCCGCGCGCGGCGACGCGGTGGCGGAACTGGCCCGGCGGCTGGCGCAGGACACGCCCCGACCGGCGGAGAGCGATGTCTTCATCGCCGCCCCCCATGAACACCTCGCCCGCCTGCGCGAGACCCTGGCGGCCGCCGGTGCCGACCCCGACCACCTGTTCACCGAAGCGGTCTGAACCCCGCCTGCTGGACGAACGCCGAGGTCGCAGAGGCGTAGGGGTTTTCGGGTGCTTCGGCCTCTGGCGTCCGGCGTGCCGGGGTGGAG
>JALUTW010000498.1 GCA_027021685.1 Chromatiales bacterium
GGACGGTAGTCCACCCGCTGCCGGCCCCGGCGGGACTGGCGGCGGAAATAGACCGCGTTGAACAGCCGCACCGCCACCGGGCCCAGCAACCAGCCCGGTGTCCCGGGCGGCACCGCCAGGCGGGTACCGGCGCGGGGGGCGGGCGCCTCCCCCTCCACGTGGTTGCCGCGGAAGAAGACCCCGCGCCCCGAGCGCGGGCCCCGGCCGAGGGCGTCGATCCAGCCCACCGTGTACTCCCACCGGCCGTCGGACTCGCGCGACAGGGAGAGGAACTCGTCGAGGGAGGCGAAGGGCACCGCCTCCACCTCCACCGCCGGGCCCGGCACCGCCTTGAGCTGCAGCTCCACCCAGGTGATGAGGCCGGTGAGCCCCAGCCCGCCCACGGTGGCCCGGAACAGGTCCGGGTTGTCCTCCGCCGAGCAGGTGAGCGCCCCGCGGTCCGAGCGCAGCAGGCCCAGGGCGCGCACGTGGCGGCCGAAGGTCCCGGCACGGTGATGGTTCTTGCCGTGCACGTCGTTGGCCACGGCCCCGGCCACGGTGACATGGCGGGTGCCCGGCGTCACCGGCAGAAACCAGCCGTCGCGCAGCACCCGGGCGAGAACGGCCTCCAGCGATACGCCGGCCTCCACCCGCAGCCGGCCGCTGTCCGGGTCGTAGTCGAGGAACCGGTCGAGACCGGCGCAGTCCAGCAGCACGCCGCCGTCGTTGAGGCACACGTCGCCGTAGCTGCGTCCCAGCCCCCGCCCCAGCAGCGGGCGCCCCTCCGGTTCCAGCACCCCGGGCCTCCAGTGCAGCGGCCGCACCTGCTGGTCGCGGGCACAGACGCGGCCCCAGGAGCAGTACCCCGTGTCCTTCACAGCGCCAGCCACAGCCCCGCCGCGCTCACCAGGGCCACTCCGTAGCTGTACGGATCCTTGACCGCGAACCACACCGGATCCTCGTTCATCTCCCCGCGGTGCGTCACCAGCCACACCCGCGAGAGCCAGAACAGGATGGCCGGGCAGATCACCCACAACCAGCCCGGCGTGCGATAGAGCATGCTCACCCGCGGGTCGTTGATGTACAGCGCCATCACCAGCACCGCGATGTAGCCGCTGGCCACGCCCATGACCGA
>JALUTW010000499.1 GCA_027021685.1 Chromatiales bacterium
AGGTGCAGGTTGCCGGCGCGGGTGTAGGCCTCGGTGCCATCGGCCGCCTGCACTGCGATCCAGCCCTCGCCGTCGATGGCGATGTCCAGGTCGCGGCCGGTGCGGCCGATGGTCCCCGGGGTGAAATCCACCCCGGGGCGCTCGTTCATGGCATAGACCCGGCTGGGCAGCCCGGGGCCGAACAGGGGCATGCTGCGGAAGCTGTTGAGGTCGGCGCGGAAGGCCGTGGTGTTGGCGTTGGCCAGGTTGTTGGCGTGAGCCGCCTGGGCCAGCATGGCCTGGCGCGCCCCGCTCATGGCCACGTACAGCATGCGTTCCATGGTGTCGGCTCCCTCCTGCCCCGGCCTAGCGGATGTTGATGATGGTCTGGGTGATGGTGTCGGCGGTGGAGATCACCTGGGCGTTGGCCTGGAAGTTGCGCTGCGCCGTGATCATGCGCACCAGCTGCTCGGTGAGGTCCACGTTGGAGCCTTCCAGGGCCCCCGACTGGACGAGCCCCATGTTGGCCGTGCCCGGGGCCCCCACCAGGGCGGCGCCGGAGTCCGCGGTCTCCGCCCACTGGGTGTCCCCCAGCTGCTGCAGGCCCTGCGGGTTGGAGAAATTGGCCAGTGCCACCTGGCCCAGGACCCGGGTCTGGCCGTTGTTGAAGCGGGCCTGCATGATGCCCTGGTCACTCACCGTGATGCCGATGATGCGGCCGGAGGTGTAGCCGTCCTGGGTCAGGGAGTTGACCGAGAAGTTGCTGCCGAACTGGGTGGAGTTGGCAAAGCTCACCTCGAAGTCCAGGACGTTGGCCCCGGTGACCGGGTCGACCGTGTTGTAGTCCACCGTGGTGGTGGTGCCGCCCACGGCCGGGGTCACCGACGCCAGCGTGCCGTCGGCGTTGAACTGCATGCGGGCCGGCTCGCCGGCCACGTTGCCCAGCGGGATGACCTCGATGTCCATGGTGCCGTTGTTGATCCACAGGTGGGTCTCCCACAAGTTGGGCGTGGTGGTCTTGCGGAAGTACATGGTGGCCAGCAGGGGATTGCCCAGGGAGTCGTAGATGGTCAGCGAGGTGGAGTAGTTGTACGTGGCCGCGTTGGTGCGGTCGAAGGTGGAGACTGCGCCGTT
>JALUTW010000500.1 GCA_027021685.1 Chromatiales bacterium
CCTTCATTCAGGTGCAGCTCAACGTCCCGGACTTGCCAAGGGCTCTCAATGCCCAGTATCTGGGCGTAAAGGTCTCGATCTTTCATGGCAGGTACCCTAAGCTACCCACACAAATTGGGGAAGACCCCTTTTTTGTTGAGGCATCATACGAGGATGGAAAGACAGGGGGCTGGCGGCAGGCGGCGCCCGCCGCCATCGTTGCGGGCACTCAGGCATCGGCACCGAAGCGGCGGGCAATGGCCGCCACCAGGGGCGGCGGCGGATAGTCCCGGGCCTGGGCCAGGAAGTCCTGCCACTGGCGGTAACGGGCCGCCAGCTCGGGATCGGTGCCCTGGCAACCCAGCACCTGGACCACGCACTCCCCCACCCGCCACGGCCCCTCGCCGCGCACCTGCCCCTGTGCCAGGTGAATGGTCTCGTCGGGATCCCCCAGGTGCCACCAGAGATCGAACCACAGCATGCCCTGCGGGTGGCGGAAGTGGTGGGCCATGACGGTACGGCTGCCGTCAGGGAGCCTGATTTGCAGGGGAGCGGTGACGGTGAACAGGTCGGCCATCGGGCCGATCTTAACAGGATGTCGAAAAAGGTCATCCTGACCTTTTCCAATGCGCCGAACCCGGCGCAGGCCCGGGTTCGGCTGTGCCAAATCAACCGGCCACGCGCCTGACTTGCGGGCGGGGCATCCCTGCCCCGCTCCAGCAGGCTGCGTTTCAACAGCCTGCCGATTCGGCGGACACAGAAGCACAAAAAATGGCCGGCTCGCGGCCGGCCACAAGGTCACGCCATGGAGATGTGTCGGTTGCGTCCGTTTCAACCCTCCTCGATGGGAATGGTGTGCCGCTTCTCGCTCTCCAGCTTGGGCAGGGTCAGCTCCAGCAGGCCGTCACGGAACACGGCCTTGGCCTTGCTGTCGTCCACCGCCGCCGGCAGCGGGATGGTACGGAGGAACTCACCGGTGCCGATCTCGCGCCGGTAATACTCGCCGCCCTTCTCCTCCTTCTCGTGGTGGGTGCGGCCGCGGATGGTCACCGAGTGGTCGGTGGCCGAGATCTCGAGGTCCTCCTTGCGGACACCGGGGACGGCGGCCCGCACGACGATGGCGTCATCCTGATCGATGATGTCCACCTGCGGCAGGCTTACCCGGCCCAGGGCACCTTCCAGACCCATGGGGCGCAGCCACCGCCGGCGGAACAGGTCATCGAACATGCGGTCCATTTCGTCGAACAGCGCCAGCGGGCGAAACGGTACGACCTTTTCGGCTTCGGTCTCCACTACCGCCTTCTCAGTCGCCATGATGCACCTCCTTTTCCATCGCTTGCCCCAATGACATGCCTTAATATATGGGCGAAAATCGGAAACCGTATTGATCCCGGTCAAGGCCGGACCGGATCCCGCGCTTGACATGTAACACATTGAAAGAGATGAAAAAAACAGAAACGGCCCAGGTCCCTCCCTTCGGCGCCTACCTGGTGGCGCGGCGGGCGGGAAGTCATGGCGCCTCCCGGTGGGCGGCGGGCGAGCTGGCCCTGGTCTTCTCCCGCCCGCCCCGGCACGACGGCCGGCGGGCCACCTGCGACCTGCTGTTCGAGAACGGGCGCACCGTGTTCGGCCTCCCGGCCGCGCTGGTGGCCGCGGACTTCGACCACGTCCACACCGACCCGGCCGTGGTGCTGGACGGCTGTTCCACCAACCCCGGCTGGGCGGTGGCCCGCGCCGCTGCCGGGCGCTAGCGGGGCGCCGGGCCGGAAGGTCGCCCCGGGTGCCGGCCCCGCCGGCCGGCGCCCGCGATCCGCCCTCAGGTCTCCGCCTTCCGTCCCCTGTCCCGGCGTGCCTCCGCCTCCACGAATACGCGCTTGACGCGGGGGAAGGCGGAGCGGATCTTGCGGTCCAGGGCGTGAATGGTGCGTTCCATCTCGCCCACCTCCAGGTTGTCACGGAAATCCACCGAGATGTTCACCAGGATGAACTCCGGTCCCATGTGCATGGTGAGCACTTCGTTGACGTGCTCGATGTTGGGACTGGCAGCGAGGATGCGGCGGATACCCTCCACCACCTCCGGGTCGGCACTCTCCCCGATGAGCAGCCCCTTGCTCTCCACCGCCAGCCACACCGCGGTGCCGCCGAGAATGAGGCCGATGATCACCGAGGCCAGGCCGTCGTACACGGGATCACCGGTGACCTGGGCCAGCCCCACCCCGGCCCCCGCCACCAGCAGCCCCAGCAGGGCCGCGGAATCCTCGAACAGCACCACGAACAGCGACGGGTCCTTGCCTTCGCGCACCGCCTGGATATAGCCCCGCCGCCCCCGCGCCCGGCCGAAGGCGCGGAAGGCCACGAACCAGGCCGCGCCCTCGAACACCAGCGCCAGCCCCAGGACGATGTAGTTGACCAGGGGATCGGAGATGGCCCGCGGATGGCGGATATGGTTGAGCCCCTCGTAGATGGAGACCCCGGCCCCCACGGCGAAGATGAGTATGGCCACGACGAAGGACCAGAAATAGATCTCCTTGCCGTGGCCGAAGGGGAACTCGGGCGAGGGCGGGCGGCGGGAGCGGCGCAGCCCGTGCAGCAGCAGAAGCTGGTTGCCGGTGTCCACCAGGGAGTGGATGCCCTCGGACAGCATGGCCGAGCTGCCGGTGAGCCCGGCGGCGACGAACTTGGTGACGGCGATGGCACTGTTGCCCAGCAGCGCGGCGACGATGACCCGGGTGGCGGAACCGGCCATGGCTTGCTCCCCTGTTTTTGCGCGCAGCTTACCATCCACCGCCGGAGGAATCCCACTCGCCACGCGGCTGGGCTACAATGCGCCGCCGGCCCGGAACCGGTGCGGCCGCAAAGGCCGGGATGCCCTTTTTCGACATCCTGCCAGATTCCACGCAGCATGACGGATCGCGTTTTCGACATCGACCTGGAACAGTTCGACGAGGCCGTGCTCGCCCGGCGCGGCCCGGTGCTGGTGGACTTCTGGGCCCGGTGGTGCCCGCCCTGCCTCGCCATCGCCCCGGTGCTGGAGGCAGCGGTGGCCGGGCATCCCGGCCTGGCCCTGGCCCGGGTGGAAGTGGATGCAGGGGAAAACATGAAGCTGGCCGGGCGCTACCGGGTGCGCGGGTTCCCCACCGTCATCCTGTTCCGCGGGGGACACGAGCTGGATCGCTTCAGTGGCGCCCGCGGCGCGGGCTTCGTGCAGGAGTTCCTGGCCCGCCACCTGGGGGGAGCGTGAAAAACCGCGGGCAACTCCGCGAGGATGTGCTACACTTGGCCTTGAACCTGTCCATTCCCGCCCGTCCCACCGCAATGTTCCCGCTCCGTTCTTGGTCCATTGACCGGTGAGCCGGCCCGATGGACACCGACTGATCATCCAACCGAAACCGGGGACTCTGACTCATGCAAATCGCCGATCAGAAAGTCGTCACCATCGACTACACCTTGACCGACGACAACGGCAACATCCTGGACCGCTCCGAGGGCGGCCGTTTCGCCTATCTCCATGGCGCCCACAACATCATCCCGGGGCTGGAAAAGGCCCTGGCCGGCAAGGCCGCGGGAGACGAGGTGGAAGTGCGTATCCAGCCCGAAGAGGGCTACGGGCCCCGCGACGAGACCCTGCGCCAGGTGGTCTCCCGCGAGATGTTCGACACGCCCGACGAAATCGAGGTGGGACGCCAGTTCCATGCCCAGACGCCCGAGGGCGACACCCTGATCATCACCGTGGTGGGCGTCGAGGGTGACGAGGTCACCATCGACGGCAACCATCCCCTGGCGGGCATGACGCTCAACTTCGACGTCAAGGTGGTGGACGTGCGCGAGGCCACGGCCGAGGAAATCGCCCACGGTCACGCCCACGCGGGCGGCGCCGAGTAGTCACCCGGCGGGGCCCGTCACGGGCCCCGCCGTGTACCCTTCCCTGACCGTCACTCCATCTTCAACCGCACGGTGGGGCGCTTCTCCAGCGTCCACTCGTGCATGGAACCGTCGTAGAGCTTCACCTGCTTGTTGCCCAGCAGTTCGCTGAACACGAACCAGCTGCCCGAGGCCAGGTGGCCGCTGTTGCAATAGGTGATGGTGGACGCATCGGGCTTGATCCCCAGCTCCCGGGCCAGGGTACGCAGGTCCTGCACCGGCACGAAGGTGGCCGGCGCCCTGGGCCGGGTCAGCAGCTCGTTGGGAAAGGGCTTGGCCCCCGGGATGTGGCCCGGGGCGTAGACGTAGCTCTTGTGATAGATACCCAGGTACTGTGACAGCGGCCGCGTGTCCACCAGCTGGGCCGAACGCTTGCGCACGGCCTCCGCCACCTCCTCGCTGGTGGCCAGCAGCTCGCGCCGTTCCGTTCTGGCGGTCCAGGTCCCCGGCCGCGGGCGCCCGACCGCGGTGGTCACCGGCCGGCCCTCCTTGAGCCACTTGGCCAGGCCGCCGTTGAGGATGGCCAGCTCGTCGTGGCCGAAATACTTGAGCTGCCAGTACAGCCGGGTGGCCATGGTCACGTCGCCGCTGCCCAGTCCCTTGCTCACGATGACGATGGCATCGCCGGCATTGACGCCGGCGGCGCGCATGACCTTCTCGAACTGGTCCCTGGGCGGGATCATGCGCGTGACCTTGTGGCCGTGCATCTCGCGCGTGGTGCGGATCTTCGAGTAGTCGATCAGGCGCGCGCCCTCGATGTGGCCGCCCACCCTCACCAGGCGGCGCTTGCCCGTCTTCTTGTCCCTGACCCAGCGCGGGGCGGTGGTAAAGCTCCTGACGTCCTTGCGCACGTCGAGCACCACCACCTTGTCCAGGTTCCCGGCCAGCCAGTCCGTCTCCACCAGCGGCCCCGGCAGGGTGCCGGCGCCGGCCGCCGGCGCCGCCAGCACCACGGCGGCAAGCCCCAACGTCATGCGTTTCATGGTTCACCTCCCGTTGAACGTTTCCGGAAGTCCGCCCGCCGGGGGACGGACGCCTCGTGATACAGCATCGCCTCCAGCCTCGCGCCCAGGCGCACCGGTGCCTGGGCCAGGGTGTAAATCCCGCGGTCCGCCAGCACCGCCTCCATCGCCCGGTTCCGTCCATGCCGGGCCAGGGCCGCATCGCGCCGGTGCATGAGCCGCACCAGCTCGTCGTGATACAGCGCTGCCATGCCCAGCAGCCAGCGTTCCACCAGGGATGCGCGCAAGGAGGACAGGGTGTCCTGCACCACGGCATCGAACCGCCTGGCCAGGGCATCGGCGGCCAGCCAGTGGCTGCCGGTGACCCAGCGGTTGACCATGAGCCATCGCAGCGGCTGGCCCTCGCGGTCCATGCTCAGCGCCGCCAGATGGGTCCAGCCGCCCTCGCAGGCCACGAACAGGTGGAAATGCCCGTGCTCATGCCCGGGGGTGCCGTCGGGCACCGGGTGGCAGTGATAGTAGGCACGCCAGAAATCGCCGCCGAAACGCAGCGGTTCGGGCGGCAGCTTCTGGTACTGGCGCAGCCCGCCGGTCC
>JALUTW010000501.1 GCA_027021685.1 Chromatiales bacterium
CCTGGCCTGCTCGAACAGGGGAGCCACCAGGCCGTAGGTGACGCCCCGGTGCTGCACGCATTCGCCCACCGCGTAGATGCGCGGGTCGAAGGTCTGCAGGGTGTCATTGACCACGATGCCGCGCTCACAGTGGATGCCGGCGGCCTGCGCCAGCTCTATGTTGGGACGGATGCCCACCGCCATCACCACCAGCCCGGCCGGAATCTCGGTGCCGTCCCTGAGCCGCACCTTCTCCACCCGCCCCTCGCCGAGAATGGCCTCGGTCTCGGCCGGCATCAGGAACTTCAGGCCCCGTTCCTCCAGCGACTTGCGCAGCATCTGCCCCGCCACCCGGTCGAGCTGGCGTTCCATGAGGGTGTCCACGATGTGCACCACGGTGACATCCATTCCCCGCTGCATGAGCCCGTTGGCCGCCTCCAGTCCCAGCAGCCCGCCGCCGATGACCACCGCGTGACGGTGCTCGCGGGTGGCGGCGAGCATGGTGTCCACGTCCTGGATGTCGCGGAATGCGATGACACCGGGCAGGTCGTGGCCGGGCACCGGAATGATGAAGGGATTGGAGCCGGTGGCGATGATGAGCCGGTCGTAGTCGGCAGTGGTGCCGTCCTCGGCCACCACCTGGCGCCGCGCACGGTCGATGCGCACCACCTTCTTGCCCTTGTGCAGGGTGATGCCGTTGTCCGCGTACCACTGCTCGTCGTTGAGCATGATGTCGTCGAGGGTCTTTTCCCCAGCGAGCACCGGCGACAGCAGGATGCGGTTGTAGTTGCCGTGGGGCTCGGCCCCGAACACCGTGATGTCGTAAAGATCCGGTGCCAGCTTGAGCAGTTCCTCCAGGGTGCGGACGCCCGCCATCCCGTTGCCGATCATGACCAGTTTTTCCCGCATAGCCTCGATGCCCTTTTGCAGTGAATTCCGGGAACGCGGCCCGCAGCCGCGCGGTTGCGCCCCCTGGAGCAAGGACCGTGCCATCCATCAGAAAACACTGAAATTGAGAGCTATCCGACTGTTTTTGCTTGATATTCCGGCCGGGCCGCGGCGGCCCCCAGGCTCCCGCCCGGACTCCTGTCCTGCACCCCGATGGTGCGCCGGGCGGGACGCTGCGCCGGACTGGAGCGGGCCCGGCTCCACCCGTGCCGCCCGTGGTTGCTTCCCGTTCCATGCCCGTCGCTGCACTGCCATGGCCCACCGGATGCCGTCGCCGCACCACCGGTGTGCACCGGTAGTACCGCCGTGCAATGGAAAGGCACGCAAAAACAAGGAGTTCGCCGGGTGGCACGATGCTTGCTCCTGCGGGGCGGCCCGATCAACCAAGCAAAGAGCCGATGCGGAGCACCAACATGTCAGAGGACACCCAGTTCAAGCTGCTGTCGTTCCGGGGGCGGATGCGGATCCTGCACCTCACCTGGTTTGCGTTCTTCCTCAGTTTCTTCGTCTGGTTCAATCATGCACCGCTGATGGCATCCATCCGCGATTCGCTGGGCCTGACCGACCAGGAGGTCAAGGCCCTGCTCATCCTCAACGTGGCCCTGACCATCCCGGCCCGCATCATCATCGGCATGCTGGTGGACGCCTTCGGGCCCCGGCGCATCTATTCCCTGCTGCTGTTCATCTCCAGCCTGCTGTGCTTCGGTTTCGCCTTTTCCGATTCCTATACCCAGATGGCCCTCATGCGCTTTCTCCTCGGCTTCGTGGGCGCGGGCTTCGTCATCGGTATCCGCATGGTGAGCGAGTGGTTCCCGGCGCGGCAGCTCGGCGTGGCCGAAGGCATCTACGGAGGCTGGGGCAACTTCGGCTCCGCCGCCGCCGCCCTCACCCTGCCCACGCTGGCCCTGCTCTTCGGCGGGGACGAAGGCTGGCGCTGGGCCATCGCCACCACCGGCGTGCTGGCCCTGGTGTATTCGGTGGTGTACTTCTTTTCGGTGACCGACACCCCCAAGGGCTCCACCTATTTCAAGCCCAAGCGCAACGGGGCCATGGAGGTCACCAGCCGTGGCGACTTCTTTCTCTACCTGGTCATGAACCTGCCCCTGTACGGGGCCCTCGCTCTCCTGGCCTGGAAGCTGGGCCCGGCGAACCTCGGCCTGCTGCCGGAGGTGGTGACCGACGGAATTTATTTGCTGCTCGCGGGGCTTTACGTGTTCCAGTCCGTGCGCATTTATCAGATCAACCGCCACGTGTTCCGCGGCCAGGTGCCGGAGATCGACCGCTACTCCTTCCGCCAGGTGGCGATCCTGAACCTGGCCTACCTCGTCACCTTCGGCTCCGAGCTGGCGGTGGTGTCCATGCTGCCGCTGTTCTTCAAGGACACCTTCGGCATCTCGCAGGTGCTGGCCGGCGCCCTCGCCTCGGGCTATGCCTTCATGAACCTGGTGGCCCGGCCCGGCGGCGGCCTCATCAGCGACCGGCTGGGGCGCAAGCGCACCCTGGTGGTGCTGCTGGCCGGGCTGTGCGTGGGCTATTTCCTCATGAGCAACATCGACGGGAGCTGGCCGCTGTGGCTGGCGCTCATGATCACCATGATGTGCTCGTTCTTCGTCCAGGCCGGGGAAGGCGCGGTGTTCGCCATGGTGCCGCTGGTCAAGCGCCGCCTCACCGGTCAGATCGCGGGCATGACCGGGGCCTACGGCAACGTGGGTGCGGTGGTGTTTCTCACCGTGCTGTCCTTCGTCGCCCCGCAGACCTTCTTCCTGGTCATTGCGGGGGCCGCGGTGCTGGTGCTGCTGGGCGTGGTGCTGCTGCTGCGCGAGCCCCAGGGCCAGATGGCCGAGGTGCTGCCCGACGGCACCGTGCAGATGATCGACGTCACCTGATGCCAGGCCCGGAACAGCCGGGGGCGGCTTGCCCGGCCCGCGTTCTCCCGCTAACGTGGCCGGTATCACTTGCGGGAGAGAACCGTTCATGGGCCTGGAGGTAAGGGTCGGACAGCACACCCGCGCCGGCGTCAAGCCTCACAACGAGGACGCCTGCGGTGCGCGCGTGCCCGAGGAGCCCCTGCTCACCACCAAGGGTGTGGCAGTGGTGGTGGCCGACGGCATGAGCGCCAGCGAAGCCGGGCGCGAGGCCGCCGAGACCTGCGTGCAGGGGTTTCTCACCGACTACTACAGCACGCCCGAGTCCTGGACCACGCGCACCTCGGCCCACAAGACGCTCTCGGCCCTCAACCGCTGGCTGCACGGCCAGGGCCAGCGGGAGTACGGCTCGGCCCGCGGCATGGTCACCACGCTCAGCGCATTGGTGCTCAAGTCCACCACCGCCTACCTGTTTCACGTGGGGGACACCCGCATCTACCGCCTGCGCGGCGGCGAGCTGGAACAGCTCACCCGTGATCACCGCATGCAGGTAGATGACGACAAGAACTATCTCACCCGGGCCATGGGCATCGATCTGCTGCTGGACATCGATCACCGGGCCGAGCCCATGGAGGTGGGCGACCGTTACCTGCTCACCACTGACGGGGTGCACGATCACCTGCCCGCGGCCCGGCTCCGGGAGCTGCTGGCGCATCACGGTGACCAGCCCGAGGCCGCGGCGCGCTGCATCGTGGAGGCGGCGCTGGCCGCGGGTTCCGACGACAACCTCACCTGCCAGGTGGTGTGCGTGGATGCCCTGCCCGGTGACGACCAGCAGGAGTTCTATCGGCGCCTCACCGAGCTGCCCTTCCCGCCGCCGCTGGATGCCGGCATGGTGCTCGACGGCTACCGCATCGTGCGCCCGCTGTTCTCCAACAAGCGCACCGAGGTCTACCTGGCCGAGGACCAGGAGACCGGACGCAAGGTGGTGCTCAAGGCGCCCTCGGTCAACTACGAGGACGACCCGGACTACATCAACCAGTTCCTGCACGAGGAATGGGCCGGGCGGCGCATCCGCAGCCCGCACGTGGTGCGGGTGCTGGAATCCACCCGCCACCGGCAGTTCCTCTATTACATCACCGAGTACGTGCCCGGCCAGACCCTGCGCCAGTGGATGCACGATCATCCCCAGCCGCCCCTGGCCACGGTGCGCGACTTCGTGGAGCAGATCGCGCGCGGCCTGCGCGCCTTCCATCGCCTGGAAATGATCCACCAGGACCTCAAGCCCGAGAACATCATCGTGGACGAGCACGGCACCCTGAAGATCATCGACTTCGGCTCCACCAAGATCGCCGGCATCGCGGAGATCGCCACGCCACTGGGCGAGGCCGGTCCCCTGGGCACCCTCAGTTACTCCGCGCCCGAGTACGTCATGGGCGGGACCGCCAGCAACCGGGCCGACATCTACTCCCTCGGGGTCATCACCTACGAGCTGCTCACCGGGCGACTGCCCTACGGGCGCGAGCTGACCCCGCGCACCCTGCCGCGGGCCCGCTACCAGCCGGCTACCCGCTTCAATCCCGAGGTGCCGCGCTGGGTGGACCTGGCCATCGAGAAGGCGGTGCGGCTGGACCCGGCGCGGCGCTACGAGGCCCTGTCGGAGTTCGTGCACGACCTGAGCCATCCCAACCCGCGCTTCGCCCGCGAGCAGTTCGTGCCCCTGGTGGAGCGCGATCCGGTGAGCTTCTGGCGCGGTCTGACCCTGGCCCTGGTGGTGTTGAACCTGGTGCTGGTTTATTTGCTTCTGCGCTGAGCCGTCCATTCAGAGGACAGAGGTCAGAGGACGGAAGACAGAGGGGCGAAATGGCCGTGTAGGAGTGGCCCCCGGGCCGCGCAGAACGCTCCCTCGTATGGTGATGTTCGCGCCGGAGCGGCGCTCCTACGGTTTGAACGACATGGTAGGAGCGGCCCCGTTCAGAGGACAGAGGTCAGAGGACGGAAGACAGAGTTCCCGGCCGCGAACCATCTTCCCTTTGCGTCCTTTGCGCCTCTGCGTCTTTGCGTTGAAGGTTTTTTGCCGCGCCCGGGATGGCCGCCGCGCTTGGGATTCGCGCCGGGGCGGCGTTCCTACGGTGTCTCTTCCCCTGTAGGAGCGGCCCCGTTCAGAGGACAGAGGTCAGAGGTCAGAGGACGGAAGACAGGGGGGCGAAATGGCCGTGTAGGAGTGGCCCCCGGGCCACGCAGAACGCTCCCTCGTATGGTGATGTTCGCGCCGGGGCGGCGCTCCTACACAGGTCGTTCCGACAGTTGACGCCCGGCATCCGTCCCCTGAACCGCACTGCGGCGCTCGCGCACGGCGGCGGCCAGGGATTCGAGCAGCGGGCGGGTGTCGCTCCACGGCAGGCAGGGGTCGGTGATGCTCTGGCCGAAGGTGAGCGGCTGACCGGGCACCACGTCCTGGCGCCCGCCCACCAGGTGGCTTTCGATCATCACGCCGATGATGCGATCATCCCCGGCGCCGATCTGGGCCGCCACGTCCGCCCCCACCTCCACCTGGCGCATGTACTGCTTGCGGCTGTTACCGTGGCTGAGATCGATCATCAGCCGCTCCGGCAGCCCGGCCTTGCGCAACTGTT
>JALUTW010000502.1 GCA_027021685.1 Chromatiales bacterium
ACCCGCCACACCCGGCCGCACCCCCCGGCACGTTCGAGCTCCACCATCAGCACGCAGTATTCGGGTTCGGCTTCCACCGGCGTGGGGTCGTCGGCGCAGCCGCACCCGGCCAGGATGCCGGCATAGAACACCCCCACCCGGAGATGGAGGCGGCCATCGTGTTCCCGGGCCGAGATGGGCATCACCTCCACTGGCGCCTCCACCACCACGCTGCCCCGGCGCAGGCCCCCCTGCAGCGGCAGGGCCACCGCCCCCACGGCTGCCAGCTCGGCCTTGAGCACAGCCTCGAAGTCGGGACCGCCCCAGGCCGCAGCCGTGCGTGGCAGGCAGATGTCGACGGCGGAACTCACGATGGGGAAACCCGGCGGCGGCAGGTGTACATTGTGCAGTATAAGGACTCCTCCACCCCCGCGGCCAGGCCGCGTCAAGCCCCCGCCGCCCGGTGCCGATAACCGCCTTCATGGAAAACCGTTCCTCAGCCGCCCGGCCCTCCCTCACCGCCTTCCTGCTCCGGCGCATGGCCTGGGCCGCGGTCTCGGTGGGCCTGCTGGTGGCGGCGGCCGGCGGGCTGCTCCGCCACCAGCTGCTGGAGCTCTCCACCGCCAACCTGCGCGAGCGGGCCACCCTGCACGCCTGGTCCATCGGCGCCCAGGTGGACTTCTACCGCAGCATCCTTCGCTCCCTGTCGTACCAGCCCGCGGTGCACGACATCCTGGTGCTGGGCAACCGGCCCGAGGCCCAGGCCTGGGCCCGGCAGACCCGGACCTTCCTGCCGGGCGTCCTGGGCCTGGCCCTGGCCACACCGGACGGGGGCATCATGGGCGCCCCGCCGGCCCTGCGGGTGGGCCCTTCCTGCCTGGCGGACATCCGCCGGCGCCTGGCCGGGCAGGCGGCGGACGACGGGCCGGTGATTCACCGCGACATGCCGGGGCTGGCGCACTTCGACCTCATGGAAACCGTGGCCGACGATGACGGCCAGCTCGCCGGTATCCTGTTCGGCAGCTTCCGCCTCGATCAACTCGATGCGGCCCTGGCCCATGCCGCGGGCCGGGACGAGCTGTTGATCCTGTACGGCCCCGGCGGTCGCGAGATTGCGCGTGG
>JALUTW010000503.1 GCA_027021685.1 Chromatiales bacterium
GCACCTCGCCGCTGACCCCGGACACCGCCGGCAGGTGCCCCAGGGCCCTGGTGGACACCCCCTGGAACAGGGCGCTGATGCGGGGCAGCCGGTCCAGGGGACGGCCGGCCCCGGTCTCGGCGTAGAACTCACGCACCCGGCCGGAAGGCGCCGCGGCGGCAAGCCAGGCCGCCGTTTCGGCGTCGGGCAGCCTGTGGCGTGTAAGCCAGCGGGCCACCGGCGCCAGGACCAGATTGCGGCCGCGCAGGCGCAGCCGGGCCGGCGCGCCGGGCACCGCTTCCCGTGCCAGGGCCAGGGCCATGACCGGCCAGCGCTCGCCGGCCCAGGTCACTTCCAGCCGCGGCAGGTCCAGCCGCCATCCCGTTTCCAGGCGGCGCCAGCGAAAGCCGGCGGCCACGGCGTCCGCGGCCAGGACGCCCTCGTGCCCCGGCACCACCAGGCGCGGCCCCAGGACGGTGGCCCGCCCCGAGACGGCCGCAAGGCGGCTGTCTTCGAGCCGGAGCCACAGGGCCACCGTGGCCCGCCCGCCCCGGGGCGAGACCCTGGCCCCGCCTGCCAGCCGGCCCCAGGCCGCCAGGTCCAGGTCGTCGCCCGAGAGATGGATCCGGCCGGACCAGGTCCCGCCCGCCACCTCCCCGCTCAGGTCGGCGGCGAAGGTCAGGCGCTGGCCCAGGGCCTGCGGGGGCTCGAAGGACCCGGAGAACCGGTGCCGGCCGCCGCTGTTCTCCAGCACGGCCTCGATGGCCTGAAAGTGCCAGTGGCGCCCGGGATAGCGCACGTCGCGCCACTCCAGCTCGCCCCCGTGCACCTGCAGGCGATCGCGCGAGAACAGCCAGCGGGCCAGCTCCTCCGCCTGTCCCGCCTCGCCGTCGCCGGCCGGCTCCGCCAGCCGCAGCCCCTGCACCCGCAGGCTGCCGTCACCCTGGCGGGTAACGCGCAGGGCGATGCCGGACACCGCCACCGCCCCCGGTTGCGGCGACCAGCGGCGCAGCGACTCCCACACCGCCAGTTCCACCCGGACCTCGCCCACGTGCAGCAGGGTGCGCCCGGCCCGTCCCAGCAGGCGCACGTCACCGAGGACGAAAGTGGGGGTCAGGCCT
>JALUTW010000504.1 GCA_027021685.1 Chromatiales bacterium
GCACCGTGTCCACCATGTGCTCCAGCACCCGCGGCCCGGCCAGGGTGCCCTCCTTGGTCACGTGGCCCACCAGGAACAGCGCGGTGCCGCTCTGCTTGGCGAAACGCACCAGCTGCGCGGCGCACTCGCGCACCTGGGCCACCGAGCCCGGGGCCGACTGGAGTTCGGCGGTGTAGAGGGTCTGGATGGAATCGATCACCATGAGGCCCGGGCGCTCCTGCCGCGCCACGGCCAGGATGCGCTCCAGCGAGGTCTCGGCCAGCAGCCGCTGGTCGCCCAGGGCCAGGCCCAGGCGGTGGGCGCGCAGGCTCACCTGCTCCAGCGACTCCTCGCCGGTGACATAGAGCGACGGCAGCCGCTCGTGCAGCCGCACCACCGTCTGCAGCAGGAGGGTGGACTTGCCGATGCCGGGGTCGCCGCCCAGCAGGACCACCGAGCCCGGCACCAGGCCGCCGCCCAGCACCCGGTCCAGCTCGTCCACCCCGGCGGGCACCCGCGCCACCTCCTCGGGCGTCACCTCGCGCAGCAGGCGCACGGGCGAGCCGGCCTCGCCGGCGAAGCCCTGGAAGCGGCCCGCGGACGCCGGCGCCGCCACCTCCTCGACGAGGGTGTTCCAGGCGCCGCACTCGCCGCACTGGCCGGCCCACTTGGGAAAGCGGGCCCCGCACTGGCTGCAGGCGTAGACCGCCCTGGGCCGGGCCATGGCCTCAGGCGCCGCTCACGGGCACAGGCCGCGGTGGACGATGCCCTGGCGCGGTTCCGCCATCCAGTCCGCCACCGCCTCGCGCCACTCCAGGTAATGGGCGGTGTCCTTGTGCGCGCGCGCGTCGGCCTCGGAGCGGTAGGCCTCGTAGAGCACGAAGCGGGTGGGATCGTCGGCCTGCTGCAACACGTCGAAACGCAGGTTGCCCGGCTCCTTCACCGAGGCCTCGTGGTTGCGGCGCGTGGCCGCGATGAAGTCGTCCACGTGTTCCGGCTTCACGTGCACGTGCACCAGGGTCACATGCATGGGGTTCTCCTCCTGTGCTGGTTGCCCGCCTCCGCGGCATCGATTCCGCGCAGGTATATTACCTTAACGGGTGCTGGGTGCTGGCCGCT
>JALUTW010000505.1 GCA_027021685.1 Chromatiales bacterium
GTCGCGCCGCAGGCGCAGCCGGATGGCGTACTGGCGATCGCCTTCGATGTAGTCCGAGACCACGATGCCGTCCAGCGCGGCGCGCACCGCCTGGCCGATGGCGGGCACGTCCAGGCCCAGGCGCGCAGCCCGCTCGCGGTCCACGTCGATGACCAGCTCCTCGCGGTTGTTCTCGTAGGAGTGGCGGATGTTGGACAGGGCGGGAATGTCTGCCAGGCGCCTGGCCACGGCATCGCCCAGTTCCGCCAGCACCGCGAGATCGGAACCCTGAATGCGCAGGCTGAGATCGTCGTCGCCGCGGCCGGTGTGTACGCCGCGCACATGGCGCACCCAGCCCCGGATGCGGGCGCCGGCCAGGTCCAGGGCCCGCAGCTCCTTGAGCATCCTGCGCCGCCACTGGTCGCTGGACAGGGCACGCTGTCCGGCCGGCACCAGCTGCACCCGCAGCGAACCGTAGTTGGAATCGAAGCGCTCCGTGCGTCCGAAGACGAAGCCGCCGGACATGGTGAACACCGATTCCACCTCCGGCTGCGCGCGCAGGTGGGCCTCCACGCGGCGGATGATGGCATCCAGCCGGTCCACCTGGATGCCGGGATCGGCGTTGACGGAAAAATAGATGCGGCCGTCGTCCACCGCGGGCAGGAAGGTGGCGCGCTGGGCCAGGAGTCCGGCCACGGCCAGGGCCAGGACGGGCAGCAGCACCGCGACCACGCGCCAGGGACGGGGCAGGATGAGCCCGCGCACCAGCGTCTCGTAGGCCCGGGCCAGGCGTTCCAGCAGGGCGTCCACGCGCCGGCGCAGGGGAGAGGGCGCGGTGTTGGCGATGCGGGCGCTGTAGGCCGGCACCAGGGTGAGGGCCACCAGCAGAGAGCCCAGCATGGCGGCGGACAGGGTGTAGATGAGCTCCGAGAACAGCAGGCCCACCAGGCCGCCGATGAACAGGAACGGCAGCACCGCGGCCAGGTTGGTGGAGGTGGAGGCGACGATGGCGCTGGTGACCTCGCCGGCTGCCGCCACCGGCGCGGTGGCGGCAGCCTCGCCCTGCTGCTGGTGGCGGGTGATGTTTTCCATCATGACGATGGTGTTGTCCACCAGCAGGCCCACGCCCAGGGCCAGGCCGCCCAGGGTCATGATGTTGAGCGTCAGTCCGCCCGCGTCCATGATGGTGAAGGTGACCAGTATCGCCAGCGGGATGGCGGTGCCGATGACGAGGGTGCGGCGCAGGTTGCCGAGAAACACGTAGATCACGACCATGGCCAGCAGCGCACCCGAGGTGGCCGCCAGCGCCGCGTTGCGCACCGAGTGGCGGATGAAGCGCGCCTGGTCGTCGGTGGGGGTCACGGTCACGTCGCCGGGCAGCAGGCCCTGCTCCCTGAGCCAGGCCAGGCGTGCGTACACGGCGTCCACCACCGCCACCGTGTTGGCCTGCGGCTGCTTCTGCACCGAGAGCTTGACCCCGGGCACGCCGTCGAGGCGGATGCGCAGGCGTTCGTCGGCATGGGTGTCCAGCACCTGCGCCACCTCGCCGAGGCGCACGGGCTCGCGATCCCCGGACGTCACCAGCGGCAGCGCCTCCAGCGCGGCCAGATCGCCGAAGCGGCCCGCGGTGCGCGAGCTCAGCTCGCGGCCGGTGACGGCGAGCCGGCCGCCGGGCACGTCGACGTTCTCGTCGGCCAGGGCCCGGGCCAGGCGGGCGAAGGTGAGCCCGGTGGCGGCCAGGCGTTCCTGGTCGGCGAGCACGTGGATCTCGCGCTGCGGAGCGCCGCCCACTTCCAGCGCCGCCACCCCGGGCAGGTTGAGGAACCAGCGCGAGAAATCGTAGTCCACCCAGTCGCGCAGGCGGGTGGGGGAACGCGCCGGCGAGCTCACCACGAATTCCAGCACCGGGATCTGGGCCGGGTCACGCTTGTAGATGACGGGCGGCTCGATGGTGTTGGGCAGAAAGCGCTTGGCCCGGTCGAGTCGGTTGCTGGCGTCGCGCAGGGCGCGATCGATGTCGGTGCCGTAGGGAAAGCTCAGGTTGACCGCGCTGCGTCCCTCCTCGGTGGTGGATTCCACCGCGATGGCATCCTCGGTGATGGCGAGCTGCTCTTCCAGCTGGCGGGTGACGCGGTCCTCCATGATCACCGCGGGCACGCCCGGGTCGTTGACCCTCACGCGCACCTCGGGGTAGATGATGTGGGGCAGGAGATCGACGCCCAGGCGCTGGAGCGAGAGGATGCCGAGCACGGTGACGGTGAGGGCCAGCATGGTCACCGCCACCGGGCGCCGGATGGACCAGGCGGCCAGCCCGCCGGTGCGAAAGCGCCGGGTCATGGTTCAGCCGGAGGCCGCCGCGCGGCGCACGGGGCGGCCGTCCTCGAGGCCGAGGAAGCCCTGGGTCACCACCTCGTCTCCCGGCGCCAGGCCATCCAGCACCTCCACCCAGGTCTCCAGCACGCGGCCGGTGCGCACCGGCCGCCGCCGGGCCGTGCCGTCCTCGATGCGAAAGACGTAGGCCCCGCTCGCATCGTGGCGCACGGCGGAAAAGGGCACCACCAGGCGCGGCCGCGCCGTGCCGCGCAGGGTCACCCGGCAGAGCTGCCCGGGGCGCGCCCCGCCGGGCACCGGGTCCAGCACCGCGTCCACCAGGCCCTTGCGCGTGGACGGGTCCACGGTGGGATGGACGCGCGCGATGCGGCCGGGGTGGGTTTCCCCGCCCAGGGCGTCGATGGTCACCGCCACCGGCTGGCCGGCGGCCAGGTCGGGCAGCACCAGCTCCGAGACCGCCACCCGGACCCGCAGGCGGCGGGGATCGACCATGCTCAGCACGTGGGTATGGCGGGGGAGGGCGTCGCCCGGCTCGCGCAGGCGGCGGGTGATCACCCCCGAGAACGGCGCCCGGACCACGGTGCGCGCCAGCCGGGTCTGGAGCAGGGCCTCCTCGGCCCGGGCCAGGGCCAGGGCGGTGCGCGCCCGGGCCAGCTCGTCCTCCGAGGCCAGGCGCTTGGGCACCAGGCCCTGCAGGCGCTTGAGATCCAGCTCCGCCTGGCGCCGGTTGGCCCGTGCCTTGTCCAGCTCGGCCCGGATGACGGCGTCGTCCAGCCGCAGGAGGATTTCACCCTCGGCCACCGCATCCCCCTCGAACCAGGGCAGGTGGACCAGGGTGCCTTCCTCCTGGGTGACGATGTCCACCCGCCGCACCGCCTCCAATGTCCCCACGGCCTTCAGGGTCTGTGCCAGCTCGCGCTGCTCGGCCCGGGCGGTCTCCACCACCTGCGGCGGCGGCTTGCGCGCGGCAGAGCGGGGCGCCTCGCCACCGCATCCCGCCAACGCAGCAATCAACAACAGGGACAACGGAAAGCGGGCAAAGCTTGGCGGCATGGCGTGCTCGTGCGGTAAGGCTGGCGTTATTCTGCGGCCTGGGCCCCGGCGGGGCAAGGTCCGGCTCTGATAGAATGCGCGCCATGCATCATCCCCGCTACACCGACAACCCCCGGCTCGATCGGCGCGAGCTGGCCAACCTGCGGCGGGTCCTGCCCTATGTCTGGTCCTACCGCGGCCGGGTGCTGGTGGCGCTGGCCAGCCTCATGCTGGCCAAGCTGGCCATCGTGGGCGTGCCCATCGTGCTCAAGCAGATCGTGGATGCGCTGGATGCGGTGCTCGGGGCGGAACCGCGGGTCGCCGTGGCCGCGCCGCTGGCGCTGCTGCTGGGGTACGGCGCCCTGCGCCTGGCGGGTTCGTTCTTCAACGAGATGCGCGACGCGGTGTTCGCCCGGGTGCGCCATCATGCCATGCGCCAGCTCGCCGACCGGGTGCTGTCCCACCTGCACAGCCTGTCGCTGCGTTTCCACCTGGAACGGCGCACCGGCAACATCATCGCCGATCTGGAGCGGGGCACGAGCAGCATCAGTTCCATCCTCAACTACCTGGTGTTCAACATCCTGCCCACGGCGGCGGAGTTCGTGCTGGTGGCGGTGGTGCTGCTGCATGGCTACGACCCGCGCTTTGCGGTGGCGGTCTTTCTCACCGTCGCGGTGTACGTGGTGTTCACGCTCCTGGTCACCGAATGGCGCATGCACTTCCGCCACACCATGAACCGGCTGGAATCGGAAGCCAACGGCCAGGCGGTGGACAGCCTGCTCAACTACGAGACTGTCAAGTATTTCAACAACGAGCGGCTGGAGCTGCAGCGCTACGACCGGACGCTGTCGCAGTGGGAGGACGCGGCGGTCAAGAGCCAGACCTCCATGTCACTGCTCAACTTCGGCCAGGGCGCCATCATCGCCGTGGGCGTGACGGTGATCATGATCTTCGCCGCCCAGGGCGTGGTGGCGGGCACCCTGACCCTGGGCGACCTGGTGCTGGTCAATACCATGATGCTTCAGCTCTTCATGCCGCTGAACTTTCTCGGTGTCATCTACCGCATGCTCAAGTACACCCTGGCCGACATGGACCGGGTGTTCCGGCTGCTGGACACCCCGCCCGAGATCACCGACCGCCCGGGCGCGCCGGACCTGGCGGTCACGCGCGGCGAGGTGCGGTTCGAGGACGTGCACTTCGGCTACCAGCCGGAGCGGGAGATCCTGCACGGCGTCAGCTTCACCGTGCCCGCCGGTGCCAAGCTGGCGGTGGTGGGCAGTTCGGGGGCCGGCAAGTCCACCCTGGCGCGGCTCCTGTTCCGGTTCTACGACGTGGACCGTGGCCGCATCACCATCGACGGCCAGGACATCCGCGAGGTGACCCAGCACAGCCTGCGCGCGGCCATCGGCATCGTGCCCCAGGACACGGTGCTGTTCAACGACACCATTTATTACAACATCCAGTACGCCCGCCCCGACGCCGGCCGCGAGGAGGTGGAACGGGCCGCGCGCCTGGCCAACATCCACGATTTCATCACCTCCCTGCCCAGGGGCTACGATACCGTGGTGGGGGAGCGCGGCCTCAAGCTGTCCGGCGGCGAGAAGCAGCGCGTGGCCATCGCCCGGGTGATCCTCAAGAACCCGAAGATCCTCATCTTCGACGAGGCCACCTCCAACCTGGACTCCCGCTCGGAGCAGGCCATCCTCGCCGCCCTGCGCGAGGTGGCGGCGGATCACACCACCCTGGTCATCGCCCACCGCCTGTCCACCATCGTGGACGCCGACGAGATCATCGTGCTGGAGCAGGGCCGGGTGGTGGAGCGCGGCGACCACCGGGCCCTGCTGGCCCGCGGCGGCCACTATGCCCAGATGTGGGCCCTGCAGCAGCGGGAGCGGGAGCAGGAGGTGGCGCGCCTGGGCACCGACGGCTGAGCCCGTATCACCTTTGGGGGGCTCGCCGGCAGGCAACCGACTGATATAGTGAGAAATCCTGCCGGCTTCTGCTCGGAGCGGCCTGGATGTCCATGATAGTCTTTTTATTTCATATATTTATGTTA
>JALUTW010000506.1 GCA_027021685.1 Chromatiales bacterium
GAGCTTTTTGACCAGACGTTCGAGGATACGCTTCACCTCTTCGCCGCTGGATCGGTGCCCCGGTCTTAGAATGGTGGCGACCAACTTGCCGCTAAGTCCTTCATAAATGTGAATGTTTTGCCTATCTTGGAAATTAAGAAACAGGGCTGATGAAATAAGCGTTATTATAGTCAAACCAAGGAGGCCCTATGAACACTCGAAGACGGTTTACTGCCGAACAGAAAGTTCGTATTTTACGTGAGCATCTGGACAATCAGGTGAAGATTTCAGAACTTGCCGAAAAGTACAAGATTCATCCGAGCGTTATTCGCAAATGGAAGAAGGAGCTTTTTGAAGGTGCTCTGGATATTTTTTCAGGCAAGCACAAAAACAACCGAGCCAAAAATTCCAAAGAAGCCGATCTGGAGAAGAAAGTGGCGTCCATGCAAGAGGTGATCACCGAAATCACCACGGAGAACCTTCAACTTAGAAAAAAGTACTTTGGGGCAATCTAGCCAAGACTTGGGTTGCCCCGGATATCCGCGATCAGATTATTAGCACCATGGAACAATTACATCAAAAGACCCGGGTTCCTATTGGCCAAATGCTCAAAGCCATCGGCCTTTCGTGGCCGAGGTATCGGGACTGGAAGAGGCGCTTCGGCCAGGCCAATCAACATAACGGCAAAATCCCTCGCGACTTTTGGCTTGAGCCCTGGGAGGTTAAAGCGATCATCACCTACAAGAAACAGCATCCCGAGGTTGGCTATCGACGGCTGACCTACATGATGATGGACGAAGGCGTGGTGGCGGTGAGCCCGGCAACCACCTATCGAGTCTTGCGAATGCACAATCTGACAAATCGCTGGAATACAAAGACTTCCGAAAGTAAGAAGAGAGGGTTTGTTCAACCTTTGAGACCCCATGAACACTGGCATGTGGATATTTCCTATGTCAATTATCGTGGCACGTTTCTGTATCTGATTACCGTGCTGGACGGCTTTTCCCGTTTTGTTGTCCATCAAGAGTTACGAGTAAACATGCAAGAGTATGACGTGGAAGTGGTTATCCAAAAGGCTCTGGAGAAATATCCGGGCGAGCGTCCCCGGATCATTA
>JALUTW010000507.1 GCA_027021685.1 Chromatiales bacterium
CCGCGACCCTGTTCCTGGTCCTGGCCTACGTGACCTTCGTTTTCGCCGAGTCGCGGGAGGGCATGGTGAGGCTCGCCGGGCGGGGCCTGGCGGCCTGGAGCGTCCTGGTGGCCGCCGCCTTTCCCGCTGCCGGACTGGTGGTGGCCTGGTACCACCTGTGTCCCCTGGGCCGGCTGCTGGAGCGGCTGTACGAGTACCTCTAGAACCTGTCTCGGAATTCCGCGCGCGCGGCCGTGGGGAATTTTGAGATAGGTTCTGGCAGGCTGTGGAAAAACAGCCTGCCAGCAGGTCTTCCGGTGGGCGTCGCATCGGGTGGTCTCCCTTGGGACAACCGCCATATTCCGGGGACCCGCAAGGTCAGGGGCCGTCCGCTCCGCTGAAGCCGGGGCGGCGGCGCACTGGTAGAATGCCTCCAGGTCGAGCCCGAGCCGCGCCTCCATGACCCTCACCGAACTGCGCTACATCGTCGCCGTGGCCCGCGAGCGCCATTTCGGCCGAGCGGCGGCGGCCTGCCACGTGAGCCAGCCCACCCTCAGCGTCGGGGTGAAGAAGCTGGAGGAGGAGCTGGGTGTCATCCTGTTCGAGCGCGGCCCGCACGAGGTGCGGCCCACGCCGGCGGGCGAGGCCATCGTGGCCCAGGCCCAGCGCGTGCTGGAAGAGGTGGAGCAGGTGCGCCGGCTCGCGGAAAGCGGCCGCGACCCCCTCCACGGGCCGTTGCGTCTGGGGCTCATCTACACCATCGGCCCCTACCTCCTGCCCGGCCTCATTCCCGTCCTGCACGAGGCGGCGCCGCAGATGCCCCTGCTCATCGACGAGGACTACACCGCGCGGCTGGCGGAGAAGCTCCGCAACGGGGTGCTGGATGCCATCGTGGTGGCCCTGCCCTTCGACGAGCCGGGCGTCGTCACCCTGCCCCTGTACGAGGAGCCCTTCGTGGTGCTGGTGCCGGCCGGCCACCCGTGGAGTGGCCGCGAGGCCATCGACCCGGCGGAGCTGGCGGGGGAGCCGGTACTGCTGCTGGGGCCGGGCCACTGCTTCCGCGACCAGGTGCTGGCGGCCTGCCCCGGCTGCGCGGCGACGGTGGAGGCCGAGGGCTCCCTGGCCCGGAGCCTGGAGGGCGGTTCCCTGGAGACCATCCGCCACATGGTGGCCTCGGGGCTGGGGATCACGGTGCTCCCCTGCACCGCGGCCGGGGCCGGGCGCTACGCCCAGCGCCTGGTGGCGGTGCGAAGGTTTTCCGAGCCGGCGCCCCGGCGCACGGTGGCCCTGGCCTGGCGCGCCAGCTTCCCCCGGCCGCAGGCCATCGAGGCCCTGCGCCGGGCCGTGGCCGCCAGCGGCCTCACCTGCGTCGAGCCGGTGGACGGCCCGTAGAGCCTGTCCCGAAATTTCCCACGGCCGCGTGCCTCTGGCGTACGATAGTCAATAACTATCAATATTGTTTGAACATTCAATTGGATTAATTACACGGCGGCCCATACCCTGTCCTCCAGTGAAATCACGCACAGACCGGAGGACCCAGACCATGAAAGACATTCACCCCGAATCGGTGACCGTCAGGAACATCGAGGCCGCCTTCGCCGGCGAGTCCATGGCCCACATCAAGTACCTGTACTTCGCCCGCATCTGCCGCGCCCACGGCGACGAGGAGAGCGCCCGGGTGTTCGAGGAGACCGCGGCCCAGGAGGTGCAGCACGCCTTCGGCCACCTGGACCTGCTCTACCCGCCGGGCAGCATGGACCCGGCCCGCTGCCTGGAGATGGCCATCGAGGGCGAGACCTACGAGTACACCGAGATGTATCCCGAGTTTCGCCACGCGGCGGTGGCCGAGGGCAACGACGCGGCGGTGCGGGAGATCGACGAGCAGATCGCCGAGTCCCGCGAGCACGCGGAGCAGTTCAAGGCCACGCTGGAAAAGGCCGCCAAGCGTTTTGCCGCCCTGGCCCGGGTGGAGGAGCGCCACGCCAACCACTACCGGGAGACGCTGGAACGCGTCACTGGCGAGAGTGCGGCCTGAGGCCGATAGAACGTGAACCGGCAATTCGAGGAGAACGAGATGAGCAGTGAGTACAGGAAATGGCAGTGCATCGTCTGCGGATTCGTCTACGATGAGGCCGCCGGCCTGCCCGAGGACGGTATCGCGCCCGGCACCCGCTGGGAGGACATCCCCGAGGACTGGGCCTGCCCCGAGTGCGGGGTGAGCAAGGCGGACTTCGAGATGGTGGAGATCACGGCCTGAGGCCGGTCCCCGGCGGGCCTTCCCCGCCGGGGCAACCGCCCACCTGCGGCCCCTTGCATGTTCCTACATAGCATACTACATAGTTCCATATATAGCATACTATATAGTACAATATATAGGATGCTATATAGGAGACTACATAGGAGACTACACAGGATGGCGACGAGGCATCCGCCTGTGCCGGCCCGCACCGCGGCGGGCCCCGGAGGTACAGAGTCATGAGCGAACATCCCGGCGGCAATGAACCGGTGGTCATCGTCGGTGCCGGCCTGGCCGGCTACACCACGGCGCGCGAGCTGCGCAAGCATGACCGCGCGCGGCCCCTGGTCATCGTCACCGCCGACGACGGGGCGTTTTACTCCAAGCCCATGCTTTCCAACGCCCTGGCTCAGCACAAGGCGCCGGCGGACCTGGCCCTGAAGGACGCCGGGGCGATGGCCGCCGAGCTGGACGCCGAGATCCTGACCCGCACGCGGGTCGCCGCCATCGACCCCGCCGCGCGCACGGTGACCACCGACGGCGGGCGCACCCTGGCCTACGGTGACCTGGTGCTGGCCACCGGCGCCTTGCCCATCCACGTGCCGCTGGAAGGCGACGCCGCCGGGGCCGTCATCTCGGTCAACCACCTGGACGACTACGCCCGCTTCCGCGAGGCTCTGCCCGAGGGCGGCACCGTGCTCGTCATGGGCCCCGGTCTCATCGGCTGCGAGTTCGCCAACGACCTGGCGGCCGCCGGCCACCCGGTGCACGTGGTGGGGCCGGCGCCCCACCCGCTGGACCGGTTGCTGCCCGGCCCCGCCGCGCGGCGGTTGCAGCGGGCGCTGGCGGAGCTGGGCGTGGTCTGGCACCTGGGCACCACGGTGGCGGCGCTCCAGCGCACCGGCGGGACGTTCCGCGCCCGCCTGGCCGACGGGACCGGGGTGGACGCCCACGTGGTGCTCTCGGCCGTGGGACTCGCCCCCGACACCCGGCTGGCCGAAGCGGCGGGGCTGGCGGTCAACCGCGGCATCGCCGTGGACCGGTATCTGCGGAGCTCGGACCCCCATGTCTACGCCCTCGGCGACTGCGCCGAGGTGGAGGGGCTGGTGCTGCCCTTCGTCATGCCCCTCATGGCCTGCGCCCGGGCCCTGGGCGCCACCCTGGCCGGCACCCCCACCGCGGTCCGCTACCCGCCCATGCCGGTGACGGTGAAGACCCCGGCCTGCCCCGTCGTGGTGTGCCCGCCGGTGCCCCCGGTGGAAGGCACGTGGGAGGTGGACGAGGACGACGATGGCGTGCGCGGCCTCTACCGCGACCGCGACGGCGTGCTGCGCGGCTTCGCCCTCACCGAAGGCCGGGTCCGCGAGAAGCAGGCGCTGGTGAAGGAAGTCCCGCCCTGGCTTGAATAGGGCCGAGGGCCGAGAGACGAGGGCCGAGGGGCGAGGGACGGAGAACCGGAGGGAGGGAGCGAGAACTCGGCCGCACGACCTTGATGTAGTTACTCCGGGGACTTCCCGACCTCGCCACTCGTCCCTCGGCCCACCGCCACGCGGCGAAGCCGCGAGGCGGTCACGGCCAGTCCCGGTAATACTGGTGGTATTGCAGCACCTTGCGCACGTAGCGCCGGGTCTCGCGGTAGGGCGGGATGCCGGCGTAGCGGTCCACCGCCTCCTCGCCGGCGTTGTACGCGGCGAGCACGAACAGCAGGTTGCCCGAGTAGCGCTCCATGAGATCGCGCAGGTAGCGCACGCCGGCGTCCACGTTCTGGCGCGGATCGTGGAGATCGGTCACTCCGTAGCGGCGGGCCGTGGCGGGCATGAGCTGCATGAGGCCGCCCGCCCCCTTGTGGGACACGGCACGGGGGTTGAAGAAGGACTCGGCGTGGATCACCGCCATGACCAGGGCCGGGTCCACCCGGTAGCGCGAGGCGGTCTCGTGGATGAGGCTGTCGAAGCGCAGCAGGTTCACCGCCGGCGCCATCCACCGCTGCTGACTCTGGGCCTGGACCGGCTGCACCGGGATGCCGGCCCACAGCGCGGCGGCCAGGCAGAGAGCAGACCGTAGTGTGACGGAGTTCACATTCATTGCCGTTATTATCGTCACCTTCCCGGAGACGTTGAGGGCATTGTATCGGCGGCCGGGCCGCGCGCAAGGCAGGGTCATCGGTTGCAGCGGTTTTCCACCGCCAGGGAGGCGTGCGAGGTGAACGTGTTCAAGGCCTGGGCCGGCCTGGTGCGGCTGCGGCGCCCCTGGCTCCGGCCTGTGGTGGGCGGGCCGAGGAATCAGGCGCGGCGCCGGGCGGCGGCCAGGGCCGCCCGGGCCCAGTGCGCCAGGGTGTCCGGGTCCTCCAGCACCTCCACCGGCACCGCGTACTAGGCCATCACCGCGGGCCGGTCGCGCCAGGGGCGGAACGGTTCCATGCCGCGGGCCTCGTAGTCGGGGCGGTTGCCGTCGTCCACTCTGAAGCGCAGGGTGTCGTTCTCGATGAGGGCGAAGAAGGTCTCGTCCAGGTACAGGCCCACGCCGCCGAACATGCGCCGGTGGCGCAACGGGGCCAGGCCCGCGGCGGCGAGCTGCCCGAGCGCGTATTCCAGGTACTGTTCGCTGACGGCCATGGGCGATTTCCTCGAAGGATAGCAGCCGGCTGGTATCATGCCGGCGCGGCAACGGGAGGAGCGACCAATGCGCGGACTGAAAACGGCCCTCATGGTGGCGGCGGTGCTGGCGGTGATCCTGGCGGTGGGCGGGTTCTTCCTGCCCGCCCGTGTCTCGGTGGCCCGCGACATCGTCATCCAGGCGCCCCCGGGGCAGGTGTTCCCCTGGATCGAGGACCTCCACCGGTATCGCCGGTGGCAGCCCTGGACGGAGCTGGACCCGGAGACCCGGTTCGAGTTCAAGGGCCCGGCGGCGGGAACGGGGGCGAAGATGTACTGGTTCAGCGGGCACTCGGGCGTGGGCACGGGCAGCGTGGAGATCACCGAGAGCGTCGCTCCCCGGCGCGTGGTGCTGGTGGTGGACTACGGCGACACCGGCCGGGCGGTCCAGACGCTGGAGCTGGCGCCGGTGGCGGAGGGCACCAGCGTGAGCTGGCGCTTCGAGATGGACGTGGAGCGGGACCTGGTGGCGCGCTACCTGGGGCTGTTGTTCGACCGCTGGCTGGGGGCCGAGTACGAGAAGGG
>JALUTW010000508.1 GCA_027021685.1 Chromatiales bacterium
CCTGGCGGTGCTGGCGCGCGAGCACGGGGTGCGCTTCATGGTGGTGGCGCCCACCTCCACCGTGGACCTGGACACGCCCTCGGGGGAGGCCATCCCCATCGAGACCCGCGATCCGGACGAGCTTCTGTGCCTGGGCGGCCGGCGCCTGGCGCCGGAGGGGGCCGCGGCCTGGAACCCGGTGTTCGATGTCACCCCGGCGGCCCTGGTGGACGTGCTGGTGACGGAGCGCGGGGTGCTGGAGCGCCCGGGCCCCGATTCGCTCCTGGCCATGATGAAAACGGCCTGATCTTCGCCCCCGGATTCCCGCCAGCCCGCCGGAGAGGGCCTCTGGCGGCCGTTCCCCATTGGGCAGGGGGTCATGCGCTATGGTACAATCCCGCCTTTAAAGCCCCGCAGGACCGCCTGCCGGATCCATACGGGGCCGGCAGAGCAGCCGAACCGGGTAACCGCACAGGGATCGCGACCCTCCAATGACCGAAGCCGCCAAGGAAATCCTCCCGGTCAACATCGAGGAGGAGATGAAGCAGTCGTACCTCGATTACGCCATGAGCGTGATCGTGGGGCGGGCGCTGCCGGACGTCCGCGACGGCCTCAAGCCGGTGCACCGGCGCGTGCTCTACGCCATGCACGAGCTGGGCAACGACTGGAACAAGCCCTACAAGAAGTCGGCGCGCGTGGTGGGCGACGTCATCGGCAAGTACCACCCCCACGGAGACACCGCGGTGTACGACACCATCGTGCGCATGGCGCAGCCCTTCTCCCTGCGCTACATGCTCGTCGACGGCCAGGGCAACTTCGGCTCGGTGGACGGGGACGCGCCGGCGGCCATGCGCTACACCGAGGTCCGCATGTCCCGCATCGCCCACGAGATGCTGGCGGACATCGACAAGGAGACGGTGGACTTCGTCCCCAACTACGACGGCTCGGAAAAGGAGCCCGAGGTGCTGCCCGCGCGGCTGCCCAACCTGCTGGTCAACGGCGCCGCCGGTATCGCCGTGGGCATGGCCACCAACATCCCGCCGCACAACCTCACCGAGGTGGTCAACGGCTGCCTGGCGCTCATCGACGATCCGGACATCGACATCCCCGGGCTCATGCGGCACATCCCGGGGCCGGACTTCCCCACCGCGGGGATCATCAACGGCGCCCGCGGCATCGTCGAGGCCTACGTCACCGGGCGCGGGCGCATCTTCGTGCGCGGGCGCAGCACGGTGGAGGAGGACCCCAGGAGCGGCCGCCAGAGCATCGTCATCACCGAGCTGCCCTACCAGGTCAACAAGGCCCGGCTGCTGGAGCGCATCGCCGAGCTGGTGAAGGAAAAGCGCATCGAGGGCATCACCGAGCTGCGCGACGAGTCGGACAAGGAGGGCATGCGCGTGGTCATCGAGCTGCGCCGCGGCGAGGTGGCCGAGGTGGTGCTCAACAACCTCTATGCCCACACCCAGCTCCAGACCGTGTTCGGCATCAACATGGTGGCGCTGGTGGACGGCCGGCCGCGGCTGGTCAACCTCAAGGACATCCTCGAGGCCTTCATCCGCCACCGGCGCGAGGTGGTGACCCGGCGCACGGTGTTCGACCTGCGCAAGGCGCGGGAGAAGGCCCACGTGCTCGAGGGCCTGGCCGTGGCCCTGGCCAACATCGATCCCATCATCGCCCTCATCAAGTCGGCCAAGAGCCCGGCCGAGGCCAAGGAGAAGCTCATGGCCCGGGCCTGGGAGCCCGGGGCCGTGATCCAGATGCTGGAGCGGGCCGGGGCCGAGAGCTCGCGCCCCGAGGGGCTGGCGCCGGAGTTCGGGCTGCGCGAGGGCCGCTACCACCTGTCGGACACCCAGGCCCAGGCCATCCTCGACATGCGCCTGCACCGCCTCACCGGGCTGGAGCAGGACAAGATCCTCACCGACTACGAGGAGAAGCTGGCCACCATCGCCGACCTGCTGGAGATCCTGGGCAGCGCCGAACGCCTCATGCAGGTGATCCGCGAGGAGCTCATCGAGCTGCGCGACCAGTTCGGCGACGAGCGCCGCACCGAGATCCTGTCCAGCCAGGAGGACCTCACCATCGAGGACCTCATCACCGAGGAGGACGTGGTGGTGACCCTGTCCCACGAGGGCTATGCCAAGGCACAGCCGGTGTCCACCTACCGCGCCCAGCGGCGCGGCGGCAAGGGCAAGGCGGCCACCGCGGTCAAGGACGAGGACTTCGTGGACAAGCTGTTCGTGGCCAACACCCACGACACCATCCTGTGCTTCTCCAGCCGGGGCAAGGTGTACTGGCTCAAGGTCTACGAGCTGCCCCAGGCCGGACGCACCGCGCGCGGGCGGCCCATCGTCAACCTGCTGCCGCTGGAGGAGGGCGAGCGCATCAACGCGGTGCTGCCCATCCGCGAATACGAGGATGGAAAGTTCGTCTTCTTCGCCACCGCCTCGGGCACGGTGAAGAAGACCCCGCTCAAGGATTTCTCGCGGCCGCGGTCCTCGGGCATCATCGCCATCGAGCTGCGGCCCGGCGACGAGCTGGTGGGGGTGGAGCTCACCGACGGCGGTCGTGACGTGATGCTGTTCTCGTCCGCCGGCAAGGCCATCCGCTTCAGCGAGGCCGACGTGCGGCCCATGGGCCGCACCGCCTGCGGCGTGCGCGGCATCAAGCTGGGCGAGGGGCAGAAGGTGATCTCGCTCATCATCGCCGACGAGGGCGATGTGCTCACGGCGACGGAGAACGGCTACGGCAAGCGCACGCCGGTGGCCGATTACCCGCGCCACGGCCGCGGCGGCCAGGGGGTGATCTCCATCCAGACGACGAAGCGCAATGGCCCGGTGGTGGGCGCCGAGCTGGTCCGGCCCGACGACGAGATCATGCTCATCACCACCAGCGGCACGCTGGTGCGCACCCGGGTGGACGACATCTCGGTCATGGGCCGCAACACCCAGGGGGTGAAGCTCATCAGCCTGGGCGAGGGCGAGAAGCTGTCCGGCATCGAGCGCATCGCGCGCGAGGCCAACGGCAACGGGGACGACGATGCGGGGCGCGGCTGACATCCGCCCCCGCGCAACGCAGGGGGAACACGCAAGCACCATGACGAGGGCATACAACTTCAGCGCCGGACCCGCGGCGCTGCCGGAAGAGGTGTTGCAGCAGGCGCGCGAGGAGCTGCTGGACTGGCACGGCGAAGGCATGTCGGTGATGGAGATGAGCCACCGCGGCAAGGCCTTCGTCTCCATCGCCGAGGAGGCCGAGGCCGACCTGCGCGAGCTGCTGGCAGTGCCCGACGGCTACGAGGTCCTGTTCCTGCAGGGCGGGGCCAGCCTCCAGTTCGCCATGGTGCCCGTCAACCTGCTGCGCGGGAAGAAGTCCGCCGACTACATCAACACCGGCGCATGGTCGAAGAAGGCCATCAAGGAGGCGGGCCGCTTCTGCGAGGTGCGCATCGCCGGCAGTTCCGAGGCCGACAACTTCACCACCGTGCCGCGGCAGGAGGCGCTGGACCTGTCCCCCGATGCGGCCTACGTGCACTACACGCCCAACGAGACCATCGGCGGAGTGGAGTTTCCCTACGTCCCGGACACCGGCGGCGTGCCGCTGGTGGCGGACATGTCGTCCACCATCCTCTCGCGCCCCATCGACGTGTCCCGCTACGGCGTGATCTACGCCGGGGCGCAGAAGAACATCGGGCCCGCCGGCCTGACCGTGGTCATCGTGCGCGAGGACCTGGTGGGCCGGGCCCTGCCCGGCATGCCCGCCATGCTGGACTACGCGGTGCACGCCGAGGCTGGCTCCATGTACAACACCCCGCCCACCTATGCCTGGTACCTGGCCGGGCTGGTGTTCAAGTGGCTCAAGCGCCGTGGCGGGCTGGAGAAGATGGCCGAGATCAACGAGCGCAAGGCGCGCAAGCTCTATGCCGCCATCGACGCCTCGGACTTCTACCACAACCCGGTGGACCCCCAGTGCCGGTCGTGGATGAACGTGCCCTTCACCCTGGCCGATCCGGCCCTGGACAAGACCTTCCTGGAGGAGGCCGAGGCCGCCGGGCTCAAGACCCTCAAGGGCCACCGCTCGGTGGGCGGCATGCGGGCGAGCATCTACAATGCCATGCCCGAGGCCGGCGTCGATGCGCTCATCGACTTCATGGCCGACTTCGAAAAGCGGTATGGCTGAGAAAACTCAACGCAAAGACGCAGAGACGCAAAGAACGCAGAGAAATTTGATTTGATCAGGGGAAGTGTGCAGGAGTGGTGCTCCTGCAGAAAAACCTTTGCTTCCTCTGCGCCTTCGCGTCTTTGCGTTGGATTTTATTCTTGAATTGACCGAACCAATGTACAAGATTCTGACCCTGAACAATATTTCGGTGGCGGGCCTGGAGCGTCTGCCGCGGGACCGCTACGAGGTGGCCTCGGAGATCCAGCATCCCGATGCCATCCTGCTGCGGTCGTTCAACATGCACGACATGCCCATCCCCGAGACCCTGAAGGCGGTGGGTCGGGCCGGGGCCGGGGTCAACAACATCCCGGTGGACAGGCTCTCGCGCCTGGGTATCCCGGTGTTCAACGCTCCCGGGGCCAACGCCAACGCGGTCAAGGAGCTGGTCATCGCCGGCATGCTGCTGGCCAGCCGCAACATCTGCCAGGCCTGGGACTTCGCCCGTTCACTGGAAGGCGACGACGAGGCCATCCACAAGCAGGTGGAGGCGGGCAAGAAGCAGTTCGCCGGCTTCGAGCTGCCCCACCGCACCCTGGGGGTGGTGGGCCTGGGCGCCATCGGCCGCGCGGTGGCCAACGCCGCGGTGGATCTGGGCATGAAGGTCATCGGCTTCGATCCGGGGATCACCGTGGAGGGGGCCTGGCAGCTCTCGGCGGCAGTGGAGAAGGCGCCCAGCATCGATGCCCTGCTGCCGCGGGTGGACTACGTCACCTTCCACGTGCCGCTGGTGGACAGCACCCGCCACCTGATCAATGCCGAGCGGCTGAAGCAGATGAAGCAGGACGTGGTGATCCTCAACTTCGCCCGCGAGGGCATCGTGGACGACGCGGCGGTGGTCGAGGCCATCGACGCGGGCAAGGTCTACGCCTATGTCTGCGACTTCCCCAACAACCGGATCAGGAACCACCCGCGCGTCATCGCCCTGCCGCACCTGGGCGCCTCCACCCGCGAGGCGGAGGAGAACTGTGCCATCATGGTGGTGGAAGAGGTCAAGGACTACCTGGAAAACGGCAACGTGAAGAACTCGGTCAATTTCCCCGAGATGAACATGCCGCGCGGCTCCGGCTACCGCATCGCGGTGGTCAACAGCAACGTGCCCAACATGCTGGGCCAGATCTCCACCGCGGCGGCCGAGGCTGGGCAGAACATCGTGGACATGCTCAACAAGTCGCGCGGCGAGCTGGCCT
>JALUTW010000509.1 GCA_027021685.1 Chromatiales bacterium
GGCATCTAGGCTGCGCAGCGCGGGCTCGGCCAGCTCGAAGCCTTCCAGGTAGGCGCGCAGGGCGAGCTGGTAGGCCGTCCTGGCATCGCCGGCGGCGTAGGCCTCGCGGCTGGCTTCCAGCAGCTTGAGCGCAGTGGCCACGTGATCCGCCTGATCCGCGCGCGCGGCGTCCTGCGGGTGGTGCCGCAGCCAGGCCATGAGGGCCCGGCCACCGTCGCCGAACCGCCGGCCGGCCTCGTCGGGAGTGAGCTGGACCAGTTGCTCCAGGGATCGCAGGGGGGCCAGGGCGGGGTCTGCCAGCAGCTCCCGGGCTGCATCTTCTGCAGGAGGCGGGAAGGCCATGGCGCCCACGTAAAAGGCCAGGTTCCAGCGCTCGGTGTCGCTCAGCTCGGCGTAACCGCGCATGGCGGTGCCTTCCACGCCCAGGGTGATGGCGTTGTACAGCCCCAGCAGGCTGCGGGCCCCGGCCCGTCCGGCGTCGTGGAAATCGATGGGCGCCGGGTCGAGCCCGGCCGCGGCGGGGCCGTCGCCCCGGCCCTGGAGGCCGTGGCAGGAGGCGCACTGCCGGGCATAGAGCCGGGCACCCCGTTCCAGATCCGGCGTCCGGCGCGGTGCCAGGCGCACCGGGTAGGCCCGCAGCAGGGCCTGCCGCAGGTCCGCCAGCGCGGCCACCACCTGGTCCGGTGCAGCCCGCTCCCGGATCAGGCGGGCCACGTGCCGGGCCCGGGCCTGGAGCCGGGCCTGGGCCTGGCGCGGGGGCAGGGCCGCGATGAGCTCACCCGCACGCTGCGAGAACTCCACCATCTCGGCGTATTCGCCCTCGTTGGTGACCCGGCCTTCGGCGACGGTACCGGGATAGTCCACCGCCATGTAGTCGAGCAGGTGGAGGATGCGGGCCAGCCGTTCGTTTTCACCGGCCGCGGCCAGGGGGGCGGAGCACAGGAGCACCAGTGCGAAGAGCGCACGCAGCATGGATTCCCACCGTGATGCAGGGTTATGAGAGAATCTGAATGAGAACGATTATACTTTGCATCACGTTCCGGGGGAAGGGGCGGCATGGATGGCGCCCAGAAGCACCGGCCGTGCG
>JALUTW010000510.1 GCA_027021685.1 Chromatiales bacterium
GCAGGTCGCGGACACCCCGGTGCGACACCCGGCCGCCGGCGCGGTCCAGCACCATGAGGCGGCTGGCACTGCGCTCGGCCGGCGGATGCTGGGCGATGAGCTCCGGCGGCAGCTCGTAACGGAAGTCCTGGCGGCGCATGGGGCGCACAGGGTACCAGACCGCCGCCGGCCCGGGCAGCGGGCCGACCCGGCACGGCCTGCTATAATGGCCTTCTGCCCGCGGCCGAGTGGTGGAACTGGTAGACACGCGGCACTCAAAATGCCGTGCCTTCGGGCGTGTCGGTTCGAGTCCGACCTCGGCTACCACCTTCGTCCGGCCCGGCTGTCAAGGGCGCGCGGCGGCGCGCCGCCGGGTATAATGCCGCCCTCATCCGCCATCACGACCCGCCCCATGTCCATCTCCCCACAGCCCCTGCGTCCCGCACCGGCCGGCCCCGAACCAGGCGCCCGCGACAAGCAGCTCCGGTCGCGGGTCAAGCTGTTCGGCAACCTGCTGGGGGAGATCCTGCGCGAGCACGCCGGCGAGCGCGTGTTCGCCGCGGTGGAGGCGCTGCGCAAGGGTCACATCGCCCTGCGCCGGCAGGACGACCCGGCCAAGCGCGCGCGCCTGGCCCGGCTGGTGGAGAACCTGGATGCCGGCACCCTGGTCCACGTGGTGCGCGCCTTCAGCATCTACTTCAGCCTGGTCAACATCGCCGAGGAGGACTTCCAGCACCAGGAACGGCGCCGCGCGGTGCGCAAGAGCGACCGCCTGTGGCGGGGCTCCTTCGACGCCACCCTGCACGAGCTGCACCGGCAGGGCGTCACCGCGGACCAGATCCAGGCCCTGCTCAACCGCCTGCGCTACATCCCGGTGATGACCGCGCATCCCACCGAGGCCAAGCGCCGGACCATCATGGAGGCCCTGCGCCGCATCTTCGTCGCCAGCAAGAAGCTGGAAGACGGGCGCATCGGCCGCATCCAGCGCGCCGACGTGGAAAACGAACTCCGGCGCGAGATCCAGATCCTGTACAAGACCAACGAGGTGCGGGTCCGCCGCCCCGACGTGCTGGACGAGGTCAAGAACGGCCTCTACTACTTCCGCGAGTGCCTGTTCCAGGCCGTGCCCGAGACCTACCGCAACCTGGAAAAGGCCGTGGCCCGCACCTATGGTGCCGACGGCCACCACATCGAGGTGCCCAGCGTCATCCGCTTCGGCTCCTGGATGGGCGGCGACCGCGACGGCAACCCCTTCGTCAAGCCGGCCACCACCGCCGCCGCGGTGCGGCTGCAGACCCGCGAGGTGCTGCGCGAGTACGTGCGCCGCACCGATCGCCTGCGCCAGAGCCTGTCCCACTCGCTGCTGCTGTGCACGCCGGCGCCGGAGTTCCTCGACAGCCTGGCGCGGGACGAGGCCGAGGTGCCGCAGGCCTTCGCCTATCCCGAACAGTTCGCCCAGGAGCCCTACCGGCGCAAGCTCACCATCATGGGCTACCGCCTGCGCGAGAACCTGGCCGCGGTGGAAGCGCGCCTGGCCGGCGGAGAAACCGAGGTGCACCATGCCTATGCCGACGAGGCCGCCTTTCTCGCCGACCTGAAGCTCATCCGCGACTCCCTCTACAGCCACGGCGACGGCATCGTCGCCGACGGCGAGCTCAAGGATCTCATCCGCCTGGTGGAGAGCTTCGGCTTCTACCTGGCCCAGCTCGACATCCGCCAGGAATCCACCGTCCATACCGAGACCGTGGCCGAGATCCTGCGCCGGGTGGAAAACGTGGACTACACGGCAATGGACGAGGCCGCCCGCATCGACCTGCTGGCCGAGCGCATCCGCCGTCCGCGACCGGCGGTGGACCGCGGCCCCCTGGGCGAGCAGGCCCGCGAGACCCTGGAGGTGTTCGACGTCATGGCGGCCCTGCGCCGCGAGGTTAGCCCCGAGGCCTTCGGCAACTATGTCATCTCCATGACCCACGCCGCCAGCCACGTCATGGAGGTCATGTACCTGGCCTGGCTCGCCGGCCTGGCCGGGTGCGACGATCACGGCTGGTTCTGCCACGTGCGGGTCTCGCCCCTGTTCGAGACCATCGAGGACCTGACCCACATCGAGCCGGTGATGAGCCGGCTGCTGGACAACCCGGTGTATCGCGAGCTGCTGGCCGCCTCCGGCAACATGCAGGAGGTGATGCTGGGCTACTCCGACTCGTGCAAGGACGGCGGCATCCTGGCCTCGGCCTGGAGCCTGTACCAGGCCCAGACCCGCATCACGCGCCTCACCCGCGAGCGGGGGGTGCGCTGCCGGCTGTTCCACGGCCGCGGCGGCACCATCGGCCGCGGCGGCGGCCCCACCCACGAGGCCATCCTGTCCCAGCCCACCGGCACGGTGGAGGGCGAGATCAAGTTCACCGAGCAGGGCGAGGTGCTCTCGTACAAGTACAGCAACGCCGAAACCGCGGTCTACGAGCTGGGCATGGGCGTCACCGGGCTCATGAAGGCCAGCCGCGGACTCATCGAGCCGGTGACCCAGGATCCGCCGGAGTTCCTCCACTGCATGGCCCGGCTGGCCGAGGCGGGCGAGGAGGCCTACCGCGAACTCACCGACCGCACGGAGGGCTTCCTCGACTACTTCTACGAGGCCACCCCGGTCAACGAGATCGGCCTGCTCAACATCGGCTCGCGGCCCTCCCACCGCAAGAAGACCGACCGGTCCAAGGCCTCGGTGCGCGCCATCGCCTGGGTCTTCGGCTGGGCCCAGTCCCGCCACACCCTGCCCGCCTGGTACGGCATGGGCAGCGCCCTGGAGCGGCTGGAGGCCTCCGACCCGGGCGCCCGCGAGCGCCTGCAGCGGATGTACCGCGAATGGCCCTTCTTCCGCGCCCTGCTGTCCAACATGCAGATGGCCCTGCACAAGGCCGACATGCGCATCGCCGAGGCCTACGCCGGCCTGTGCCACGACCGCCGGCGGGCCCGTGACATCTTCGGCAAGATCCGGGCCGAGTACGAGCGCACCGTGCACCACGTGCTCGATGTCTCCCGCCTGCCCTACCTCATGGCCGAGACCCCGCAGATCGCGCTGTCGCTCATCCGCCGCAATCCCTACCTGGATCCCCTCAACCAGATCCAGCTCACCCTGCTGCGCCGCTACCGCGACCCGGCGCTGCCCGAGGAAGAGCGCGAACGCTGGCTCGATCCGCTCCTGCGCTCCATCAACGCCATCGCCGCCGGCATGCGCAACACCGGTTGACCCGCTTCCGCGCGACCTCGCCGGCACTCCTCTCCCGCGCTGCGACGGTTTCCCCGGTTTCCGGTCGGCGGCGCGGTCCACGTTGATCTGGATCAAGTCCAGGTCCAACTATTTCCATACAATGCGTGGCGTTTTTTTGGACGAGAGGAGGGATTTCACCGTGTCATCGGTGTTCTATGACAACGGCGCAGGCCACACCGTGTACCAGTTCAGCGACCTGGTCGCCGGGGACGGCATCCAGTCCAACCAGTTCCTGCTCATTCACGGCGATCACGCAGCGCTCATCGATCCCGGCGGCCAGCTCACGTATCAACCGCTGTATGCCGCCATCTCGCGCCTGACCATCGTCCGCCATCTGGACTACGTCATCGCCTCGCACCAGGACCCGGACATCATCACGTCCCTGGACAAGTGGCTGCTCTACACCGATGCCCGGGTGGTCATCTCGCGGCTGTGGGCCCGCTTCCTGCCGCATCTGGTGCCGGGCTACATTGCGGGCGAGAGCGACGGCCGCATCATCGCCCTGCCCGACAGCGGCGCCTGCCTCCCCTTCGGGGACAGCGAGATCATCGCGCTGCCGGCCCATTTCCTCCACTCCGTGGGCAACTTCCATTTCTACGATCCCGTCAGCCGGATCCTGTTCTCGGGCGACGTGGGGGCGTCTCTCACCGACGAGGAGCACGCGCGGCCGGTGCGTGATTTCGATCGCCACGTGAAGAAGATGCAGGCCTTCCACGAGCGCTACATGGTGTCCAACCGGGCCTGCCGCCTGTGGGTCGACATGGTGCGCTCACTGGACGTGGACATGATCGTGCCCCAGCATGGCCGGCCGTTCGTCGGGCCACAGATGGTGGGGCGTTTTCTGCAATGGTTCGAGCAGCTTCAATGCGGCATCGACCTGCTGGGCCCCAACTACTACCGCCCGCCCCGCAGGCAGGCCGCCGCCAGCGCCTGATGCCCCTGGAAATGCGAACCCCGCCTCCCGGCGGGGTTCGCAGCCATGCCGGGATGCCGGCTCAGAAGTAGTAGCGGACCCCCAGGGAGATCAGGTCCAGGGGATCGCTGAAGGAGAGGGCGGCATAGCCGGCCAGGTTGCTGTTGAAGTAGTACTGGCCATTGATTCCGATTTCGAACTCGGTGTCGCCCGGATCGTAGTTGACGAAACCCACCGTGCCCCCCACCTCCATGTTGTTCTGCAGCCGGTGGCGCACGCCGCCGCGCAGGGCCCAGAAATCCTGATCCAGGCCGATACCTACGGTAAAACCGAGTATCGAGGCAGAAATGGTTCCAAAATCATAGTTGCCGATGCTGAAGGTGCCGTAGAGATCGGTCTTGGCATTGAGCGCCCGGCGGTAGCCGCCGCCGATCTCCCAGCCGTCCACGTCGGACCCGGCGTCCAGGTCCCAGAAACGGAGGGCACCCTGGACGAAGATGTCCGGCGTCACCTCGAAGGAGCCGGCGAAGCCGAAGCCGTCGCCATCATAACCACCGAAATCGGGCAGGTCATAGGTCACCTGGCCGTAACGGTAGCTGAAGCCCTGGGCCGCGGCGGGTCCCGCCATCGTACCCAGGCTCAGCGCGACGAGCATCACAGTCAAAATCCTTCTCATGGGTTGTTGTCCTCTTGCTGGTTCGGGATCGTTCAGGTCGTCAGGGTGCGATTGTCTCTCCCGAAACCGGGAGCGGCCAGCTTCCGCACCAATGCGGTGCGTGAACTGTGAACGGTGTCGCGAAAGCGGTCCCGGCCGTGGTGCCGTCAGGCCACCTGGACCGGAATGGTGTTGCGGGTGTGCGTGATACGATTGTGCTCGTCCACGTAGACCAGGGTGGGCCGGTAGGCGGCCAGCTCCTTTTCGTCCAGGGCGAGATAGGCGCAGATGATGACGATGTCGCCGGGGGCGGCCTTGTGGGCGGCGGCGCCGTTGACCGACACGATGCCGGAGCCGTCCTCGGCGCGGATGGCGTAGGTGGTGAAGCGCTCGCCGTTGCTGACGTTGTAGATGTGGATCTGCTCGTACTCGCGGATGCCGGCGGCGTCCAGCAGGGTGCCGTCGATGGCGCAGGAGCCCTCGTACTCCAGCTCCGAGTGGGTCACCCGTGC
>JALUTW010000511.1 GCA_027021685.1 Chromatiales bacterium
TGCCCTTGGCCTTGGCCGGCGAGGGCCGCCCCCAGGCGCTCCCCTTGAACTCCCATTCGGCCAGCCGATTCTCCGGGCTCCGGGTGATGTCATCGGGACCATGGTAGCGATCCACGTAGTCCGGATGTGTCTGGTGTCGCCGGTGGCGCTCCGCCTGCCTCCCGCCCAGATTGCCCAGGGCCTCGGCCTCGCTGCGGGAATGGCGCATGGCCGCACGCAGGTCCTCGGCGAACCGCCGCGGGTCCCGCACCACCGACCGGCCCCGCGTCCCCAGCGCCTGCACCATGGCCACGATGGTCTCCACCGCCGGCAGCGCCGCCATCGCCGCCGCCCCCTCGGCCTCGGCACCGTCAGCCACCGGCAGCACACCGGACCCCCGGCGACGGAACAGCTCGGCGGTCTCCTCCACCGTCAGTTCCCGCCCGTCCGCCAGCGTCGCCCGCCCGCCCAGGTGCTCCGACAGAAGCGCCGCGTTCTCCCGCGCCAGCCGGTTGACCAGCTCCTTGCCCGCCCCCACCAGCCGCCCCAGCGCCGAGGTCTCGTACTCGTGCCTCTCCCGCACCCGCCGCAGCAGCCACGACAGGCTCTCGCGGTAGTCTTCCGGAATGCCTCGCCGCACCACCCAGGTGCCCTGTTCCTCGTCCCAGATGAACCCCGGGTCCGAGGTGTTGCTCTCCACCACGAACAGGTGGCCCTTTCTGACCCGCTCGGCCAGCGCTTCCCAATGCGCCCGCTTCCGCGGCACCTCGGAGCTGCTCATGAAGCCGTAGTCCAGGTGGATGTCCCGCCACGGCCGCGGGCCGCCGCCCACCATCATGGCGCCCACGCCGGGAATGACCACATCGCCAAGATTATTCCAACGCAGCTTGTCGGCGCTCACCACGCGGATGTAACTCATGCCGTTCCTCCGCCCGTGTCCGTTCCCTGGGGTCTGCGGCGGGCGGCGGGGAAGGGGGAAGGAGGGAAAAACAAAGCGCCGGCCTTCCCTGGCGCCCGCACCGGAAAGCTGGCACACGCCCCGGGGGGTGTCAAGGGGGCGGCTACAGCAGCCCCCGCTCGGCGAAGGAGACGGTCTCGTTGTCGCCGATGACGAAGTGGTCCAGCACCCGCACTTCCACCAGGGCCAGGGCCTCGCGCAGGCGGGCGGTGATCTCCAGGTCGGCCCCGGAGGGCTCGGCCACGCCGGAGGGATGGTTGTGGGCGAAGATCACGGCGGCGGCGTTGTGGCGCAGGGCGGCCCGCACCACCTCGCGCGGGTAGACGCTGGCGCCGGTGAGGGTGCCGTGGAACAGCTCGCTGTAGCGCAGCACCCGGTGGCGGTTGTCCAGCCACAGGCAGCAGAAGACCTCGTGGTCGTAGTCGCGCAGGCGCGCCAGCAGGAACTCGCGGCTGGCCCGGGGATCGGTGAGCGGCGCGCCCCGGGCCAGGGTCTCGCCCAGATGGCGGCGGGCCATCTCCAGCACCGCCTGGAGCTGGGCGTACTTGGCCGGGCCCAGCCCGCGGGTGGCACAGAAGGTTTCCTGCCCGGCGGTGAGCACGCCGCGCAGGCCGCCGTGGGCGGCGAGGATGTCGCGGGCGAGATCCAGGGCGCTGCGTCCCTCGACCCCGGTGCGCAGGAAGATGGCCAGGAGCTCGGCGTCGGACAGCGCCTGCGGGCCCCGGGCCAGGAGCTTTTCCCGCGGCCGTTCGGCCTCGGGCCAGTCACGGATGGCCATGGCAACCCTCCCTGTCGCCAGTCGGAGAAAGGCTTTATATAGCATAACCGGGTGGCCCCGGCAGCCGGGATGAGACCCGGCCCGCGGCACGGCAGACACCAATGCTGCTAAACTCGGTCTCATATGCAACGCCTCACCAACAAGCGGGTGGTGCTGGGGGTCACCGGAAGTGTGGCCGCCTACAAGGCCGGCGAAGTGATCCGCGAACTCCAGCGGGCCGGGGCCGAGGTGAGGGTGGTGATGACCCGGGGGGCCGAGGCCTTCGTGGCCCCGCTCACCTTCCAGGCCCTGTCCGGCCACCCGGTGCACCGCGAGCTGCTGGACCCGGGCGCCGAGGCCGCCATGGGCCACATCGCCCTGGCGCGGTGGGCCGACTGCATCCTGGTGGCGCCGGCCTCGGCCGATTTTCTCGCCCGCCTGGCCGCCGGCCGGGCCGACGACCTGCTGACGGCGGTGTGCCTGGCCCGTGGCGTGCCGCTGGCCCTGGCCCCGGCCATGAATGCGCGCATGTGGGAGGACGCCGCCACCCGGGCCAACGTCCAGACCCTGCGCAACCGCGGCGTGCTGTTCCTGGGACCGGAAGAGGGCGGCCAGGCCTGCGGCGAGGAGGGCCCGGGGCGCCTGCTGGATCCGGTGGTGCTGGCGGCCCGGCTGGGCGAGCTGTTCGAGGTGGGCAGCCTGCAGGGCCGGCGGGTGCTGGTCACCGCCGGACCCACCCGCGAGCCCCTGGACCCGGTGCGCTTCTTCAGCAACCGCAGCTCCGGGCGCATGGGCTTTGCGGTGGCCGCGGCCGCGGCCGAGGCCGGCGCCCGCGTGACCCTGGTGGCCGGGCCGGTGGCGCTGGAGGCGCCCGACCGGGTGGAGCGGGTGGACGTCACCACCGCCGAGGAAATGCTGGCGGCGGTGAGCCGGTTCGCGCCGGAGGCCGACGTGTTCATCAGCGCGGCGGCGGTGGCCGACTACCGCCCGCGCGAGGTCCGGCCCGGGAAGATCAAGCGCACCGGCGAGTCCCTGACCGTGGAACTGGTGCCCAATCCCGACATTCTGGCCACGGTGAAGAGCCGCTGGCCGCAGGTGTTCTGCGTCGGTTTCGCCGCCGAGACCGGGGACCTGGATCGCCATGCCCGGGCCAAGCTGGCGGCCAAGGGGGTGGAACTCATCGCCGCCAACCTGGTGGGACCCGCCGCGCCCGAGGCGGGCGGGGTGTTCGACGCCGAGGACAACGCGCTGACCCTGTACTGGGAGGGCGGCAGCATGGAACTGGGGCTGGCCCCCAAGGACAAGCTGGCGCGGGCGCTCGTCGCCGCCATCGCCCAGCGCCTGGCGGCGTGGGAGGCCGGGGGCGGCGGCACGGTGGTGAGTCTGCACCGGCGCTGAGCGGCGGGCGCGCCGCCGCTTCGGCCTGACAACAACAACCAGCATCGACGGGGGATACCATGACCAACGCCAGGCGGGCTATCCAGCTCAAGGTTCTCGATCCACGCCTGGGCAGCGAGTTTCCGCTGCCCCACTACGCCACCGACGGCGCCGCCGGCATGGACCTGCGGGCCTGTCTCGACGCCCCGCTGACCCTGGTGCCGGGAGCAACGGAGTTGCTGCCCACGGGGCTCGCCATCCACATCGCCGATCCCGGACTGGCGGCCATGATCCTGCCCCGCTCGGGCCTGGGACATCGCCACGGCATCGTGCTCGGCAACTTGATCGGGTTAATCGATTCCGACTACCAGGGCCAGCTCATGGTCTCCTGCTGGAACCGGGGCAGCGATTCTTTTACGATTGAACCGGGGGATCGCATCGCGCAACTCGTATTCGTCCCCGTGGTGCAGGCGGCCTTCGAGGTGGTGGAGTCTTTCGAGACCACACAGCGCGCCGAGGGCGGCTTCGGTCACACCGGGCGGCGCTGACGCCGTGGCTGCACCCGCACGGATTATCAACGGCAAGCCGTCCAGGGAATCGATGTGGCCAAGACCCGCAGCCTGAGAAAGCGCCGCCGCTCGCGCCGCCGCGGCGGCCTGGCCATTTCCACCGTCTTCACCCTGGCGTTCGCCGGCTTCGCCGCCATCGCCGCGCTGGCGGTGACCTTCAACCAGATCGACGCCCGCTACCGCATCAAGACGCAGCGCGACGGCCTGGTGGAGGCCCGGGTGGAGCGCCGCGCCCACCGCCTGGACGTGGACGTGGAGCGCTACGCATCCGGCGTGCTGGCCCTGGCCGAGGACCCGGCCATGCGCCGGCTCATGCGCCGGCTGGACCCCGAGGAGCTGGCCGCGCGGGCGGAGCAGATCAAGTCCATCTTCGACGGCGCCATCCGGGTGCGGCTCATTCCCGCCGGCACCGCGCGGGTGGACGACAGCACCCGGCCGCCGTTCACCTACGCATGCCTCGACCTGCTGCGCCGCGCCCGCACCCATCAGACCCGCTCGCCGGTGGAACTCCACGCCCCGGGCACGCCCGACGAGCACCTGGACATCATCGAGCCGGTGCTGGCGGAGAACGGCCGCACCATCCTCGGCCACATCCAGCTCGTGCTCAAGCGCCAGGTGCTGGATGCCTGGGTGCTGGACATCGCCGAGGGGGCCTACGTGGAACTGTGGCAGAAGGCCAATCCGTCCCGCCTCATCGCCAAGGCCGGCGACCCCCGCTACCAGGGATTGACGGAGGTGGTGAGCCTGCCGCGCAAGGGCACCCTGTGGGAACTGAAGGTGTGGGAGCCGGGGACCCCGGTGCCGCCGCTGTACAACCCGTCGTCCATGTCCATCATCGGCACGGCGGTGGCGCTGGCCGGGCTGCTCATCTATCTGCTGGCCCGGAGCCTGTCACGCACCGTGCGCACCGACCTGGACAACCTGGTGGACCTGGCGGTGGCCACCGCCCGGGGCGAGAAGAGCCACGAGTACCACCTGCGCCTGTACGAGTTCAAGCAGGCCGCGCGCAAGCTGGAGGACATGCCCCGCACGCGCAAGCCCGTGCGCGAGCGGGATTCCGCCGAGGAGGAGCTGGGGGGGCTGGGGCTGTCGGACAACCCGGCCCTGGCCTCGCAGGACTCCATCGCGGTGGAGGAGATGGACCCGGCCCAGCTCGCCCGGCTGCGCGAGCTGGCGGAGAAGAACACCGCGCCGGCCGCGCCCAAGGCCCCGCCGCCCCGGCCGGCGGCACCGCAGCCGGCGGCCGCGGCGCCCGCGGCCTTTGCCGGCGGCGGTGCCCCGTCCCTGCCGCCGGCGGAGATCTTCAAGGAGTACGACATCCGGGGCATCGTCGGTGCCACGCTCACCGCCGAGCACGCCATGCTCATCGGCCGCGCCCTGGGGAGCGAAGCCGTGACCCGGGGACTCAACCGCATCGCCTTCGCCCGCGACGGGCGGCTGTCGGGGCCCGAGCTGGGCGCGGCCCTGGTCAAGGGCCTGCAGGCGGCCGGGGTGGACGTCATCGACATCGGCATGGTGCCCACCCCGGTGCTCTACTATGCCGCCCACGAGCTGGCCGGGGGCAGCGGGGTGGTGGTCACCGGCAGCCACAATCCGCCCGACTACAACGGCTTCAAGATGATGCTGGGGGGCGAGACCCTGGCCGGCGAGGCCATCGCCGCCCTGCGCGCCCGTATCGAGGCGCAGGACTTCGCCACTGGCCAGGGCGGCTACCAGACCCAGCCGGTGCTGAAGAAGTACCTGGACCGGATCCTGGGCGACGTCAAGCTCAAGCGCCCGCTCAAGGTGGTGGTGGACTGCGGCAACGGTGTCGCGGGGGCGGTGGCGCCCAAGCTGGTGGAGGGGCTGGGTTGCCAGGTCGTGCCCCTGTACTGCGAGGTGGACGGGCGCTTCCCCAACCACCATCCCGATCCCAGCCAGCCGGAGAACCTCAAGGATCTCATCGAGGCGGTCACGGTGCAGCGCGCCGACGTGGGCCTGGCCTTCGACGGCGACGGCGATCGCATCGGGGTGGTGAGCGGCGACGGCCGGGTGATCTGGCCCGACCGGCTCATGATGCTCTATGCCGCGGACGTGCTCGGCCGCAACCACGGGGCCAAGATCATCTACGATGTCAAGTGCTCTTCCCTGCTGACCCAGTACATCTGGCAGCACGGCGGCGAACCGCTCATGTGGAAGACCGGGCATTCGCTCATCAAGGCCAAGCTCAAGGAATCCGGGGCCCTGCTGGCGGGCGAGATGAGCGGCCACATCTTCTTCAAGGAGCGCTGGTACGGTTTCGACGACGCCCTCTACGCCGCGGCACGGCTGCTGGAGATCCTGGCCCGGGACCCGCGCCCGGCGCGGGAGGTGTTCGCAGCGCTGCCCGAAGCGGTGTCGACCCCGGAGCTGCGCATCCCCCTGCCCGAAGGGGAGCAGCACCGGTTCATGGAGAAGCTCATGGAGGAGGCCGACTTCGGTGACGCCAACGTGATCATGATCGACGGCATCCGCGCCGACTGGGACTACGGCTGGGGCCTGGTGCGGGCCTCCAACACCACGCCCTGCCTGGTGCTGCGCTTCGAGGGGCGCGACGCCGAGTCGCTGAAGAAGGTGCAGGACCGGTTTCGCGAGGTGCTGCTGGCACAGGATCCCAATCTCCAGCTCCCGTTCTGATCGGCGGGCGGGGCGCCCTGCCCGGCGGGGCCGGGTTCTGTTATTCTGGTGGCCGCGCGGCCCGGTCCGCGGAGAGAACCTTTTCCAGCCGTGAACGCACAGCCCATGAGTCTCGATCCCACCGCCGCCGCCGACGTCGCCCGCGTCCTCACCGAGGCCCTGCCCTACATCCGCCGGTTCCAGGGATGCACCCTGGTCATCAAGTACGGCGGCAACGCCATGGTGGACGAGACCCTCAAGGCCGGGTTTGCCCGCGACGTGGTGCTGCTCAAGCTGGTGGGGATGAACCCGGTGGTGGTGCACGGCGGCGGCCCGCAGATCGGCCGCCTGCTGGAACAGATCGGCAAGGAGAGCCGCTTCGTGGAGGGCATGCGGGTCACCGACCGCGAGACCATGGACGTGGTGGAGATGGTCCTGGGCGGGCTGGTGAACAAGGAGATCGTCAACCTGATCAACCGCCAGGGCGGGCGCGCGGTGGGGCTGACCGGCAAGGACGGCGACTTCATCCGCGCGCGCAAGCTCACCGTCTCGCGCCTGACGCCGGAGCTGGAGCAGCCGGAGATCATCGACCTGGGCCACGTGGGCGAGGTGGAGAGTATCGACGCCGCGGTGGTGGAGATGCTGGTGCAGTCCGACTTCATCCCGGTCATTGCGCCCATCGGCGTGGGCGAGGACGGCCTGTCCTACAACATCAACGCCGACCTGGTGGCGGGCAAGGTGGCGGCCACGCTGGAGGCGGAGAAGCTGATCCTGCTCACCAACACCCCCGGGGTGCTGGACCGCCAGGGCCGCCTGCTCACCGGGCTCGATCCGGCCCGGGTGCAGGACTACATCGAGGACGGCACCATCAGCGGCGGCATGCTGCCCAAGGTGCGCTGCGCCCTGGATGCGGTGCAGAGCGGGGTCAGGAGCGCCCACATCATCGACGGCCGGGTGGAGCACGCGGTGATGCTGGAGGTGTTCACCGACGAGGGCGTGGGGACCCTCCTGCGGGGATGAGGGTGGCGGCGTGAGCACACCGGCCAAGGGCTCGCGGCGGCAGCAGATCCTGGAGGCCCTGGCGCGCCAGCTCGAGGCCCGGCCGGGCCGGCGCATCACCACCGCGGCCCTGGCGCAGGAGGTGGGCGTGTCCGAGGCCGCGCTCTACCGCCATTTCCCGTCCAAGGCCCGCATGTTCGAGGGGCTCATCGAGTTCATCGAGGAGTCCGTCTTCGGCCTGGTCAACCGCATCCTCGACGAGGAACGCTCGGCACCGGTCCGCCTGGAGCGGATCCTGGCCCTGCTGCTGGGGTTCGCCGAGCGCAACCCGGGCCTGACCCGGATCCTCACGGGTGATGCCCTGGTGGGCGAGACCGAGCGCCTGCGCCAGCGGGTGGACCAGTTCTACCAGCGGGTGGAGACCCAGTTGCGCCAGGTCCTGCGCGAGGGCGAGGCGGCGGGCGAGCTGGCACCGGACCTGCCGGTGCCGCCCCTGGCCAACCTGCTGGTGGCCCTGGTGGAAGGCCGGCTCAACCAGTTCGTGCGCAGCGGCTTCCAGCGCCGGCCCACGGAACTGTGGCCCGACCAGTGGGCGGTCCTGTCGGGGTTGCTGGGACGCTGACGGGCAGAAGACAGAGGACAGAAGACAGAGGACAGAAGGGCGCAGGGTACGGCGGTTTCGCCACCACACCCCATACGGCTGATCTGATTTCAATTCAACAAGAATCTCTGCGTCCTCTGCGCCTCTGCGTCTTTGCGTTGAAGGTTTTTGCGGCGCGGGGGATGACCGCCGTGTTTGGGATTCGCGCCGTGGCGGCGCCTACGGGGTTTTTGGTGTAGGAGCGCCCCCTGGGCGCGAAGAAGGTTCCGCCGGACATGATGTTCGCGGCGAGGCGCCGCTCCTACGGGGTCTTTTGGCGTAGGAGCGGCCCCGTTCAGAGGACAGAGGTCGGAAGACAGAGGACAGAAGGGCGCAGGGTACGGCGGTTCCGCCACCACGCCCCATACGGCTGATCTGATTTCAATTCAACAAGAATCTCTGCGTCCTTTGCGCCTCTGCGTCTTTGCGTTGAAGGTTTTTGCGGCGCGGGGGATGACCGCCGCGTTTGGGAGTTGCGCCGAGGGCGGCGCTCCCACGGCAGGGTTCCCAGTCGCCAGCCCCCAGCCCCGGCACCGCGCAGCAGTGCCCGGGTCAGGAATCGCCGGCGGGTTTTTCCGCCTGGCGGGGGCGCAGGCGCTGCCGGGTGAGCTCGCGCAGGCGGGCGAGATCGGCGGCGAACTGCTTCTCCACTGCCTTCTTTTCCTTCTCCTTGGTGGCGATGAACTGGCGGTTGTTGTCCATCTGGATGCGCACCCGGCGGATGTCGTCCAGCAGCGGGTCCGGGATCTTCTTGCCCGCGCGCTCGTAGCTCGCGGCACGGGCCTCCAGCTCCTCGAGCTGGCGCTGCAGGGCCCGGGTATTGCTGTGGGTGAGGTCGATGATGCTCTGGATGGCCTCCAGCCGGTTGTCCCGGGCGATGAGGAGGTCGCGCTCGGTGGGGTAGGCGCGCAGCAGCAGGCGGTCGCGCTCCTCGGCTTCGCGCCGCTTGCGCGCCAGCTCCGCCTCGCGGGCGGCCTCTTCCGGGGTCTTGGCCGGCGGCTGGACCTCGACGACCACCCCGCGCTCGTTGAGGATCTCGATGCGGCCCTGGGCGTACTCCGGCGGCACCGCCTGCCCGCACTCGCGCACCCCCTCGTCGTTGACCCAGCACTTGATGCGCAGGGCCAGGGCCGGGCCCGCCGCCAGCGCCAGCAGCGCCGCCAGGAGCAGGCCGGCCATGGCCGGCCGGGGCCGCCGCCGCCATAATGGCGCCTCGGCCCGGACGGGAGAACGGGGGATGGTGGAACAGCTGGTCTTGTTTGGCATTTCGCTGGTGGCCAACGTGTTTTCGGCCTTCGCCGGGGGCGGGGCGGGGCTCCTCCAGTTGCCGGTACTCATCTTCCTTGGGCTCTCCTTTAGTGTAGCACTGGCCACCCACAAGCTGGCCACCGTCGCCCTGGGTATCGGCGCCACCGTGCGCCACCTTAAGGAGCGCAGCCTGGAGCGGCGCTTCGTGTGGCTGCTGCTGGCCGCCGGCCTGCCCGGCGTGGTGGCCGGCGCCTCCGTGATCCTGGCCGTGCCCGACCGCTCCGCCCAGGTGGCCCTGGGCCTTTTGACCACCGGGCTGGGGATCTATTCCCTGCTGCGGCCGGGCCTGGGGCAGGAGCACCGGCCGCGCCACCGCTCGGGGCGGGGCCTGGTGCTGGGCACCGCGGTGCTGGCCGGGCTGGGCGTGCTCAACGGGTCGCTCACCTCCGGTTCCGGGCTGTTCGTCACCCTGTGGCTGGTGCGCTGGTTCGGGCTGGACTACCGCCGCGCCGTGGCCCACACCCTGGTGCTGGTGGGCCTGTTCTGGAACGGGGCCGGGGCGCTGACCCTGGGCTGGCTGGGGACCGTGCGCTGGGACTGGCTGCCGGCCCTGCTGGCGGGTTCCCTGCTGGGGGGCTATGCCGGCGCCCACCTGGCCATCGCCGGCGGCAACCGCCTGATCAAGCGCGCCTTCGAGCTGGTGACCATCGCGGTGGGCGTCAAGCTCATTGCGGGTTGAGTCGCCGCAGCGACGGCTCGGGCGTGAAGCGGGACGTCGAACCACCAGGCGGCAGCGTGCTGGCCGCTGGGGACTGGCCGCTGGGGTATCCTCATTGAACGGCTCTCATGTGCCGGGCGGGTCGGCCCGTGTCACCAGCAGCCAGCCGCCAGTTCCCAGCCCCGGCTGCCCGCAGCGCGGGCAGTCTTGAATTCCGAACCGCCCGCCAGCCTGGACGGAGCGGGTCCCCTTGCCCTTCCTTGAACGTGTCGGGGCATTTCCCCAGCAGCCAGCCGCCAGTTCCCAGCGCCGGCTGCCCGCAGCGCGGGCAGCCTCATGTTCCGTACCGCTCCCGGTAGGCGCGCAGGGCCGGCAGGTGCGGCGCCCACCGCGGCTCCCGCTCGAGGAAGGCCAGCAGGTCGGCCAGGGTGGCGATGGCGATGACCGGCACGCCGTGGCGCCGGCGCACCTCCTCCACCGCCGAGACCTCCCCCTGGCCCTTCTCCTGCCGGTCCAGGGCGATGATCACCCCGGCCGGACGGGCCCCGGCGGCGGCGATGAGGGCCATGGACTCGCCCACGGCGGTGCCGGCGGTGATGACGTCGTCCACGATCATCACCCGGCCGGCCAGCGGCGCGCCCACGATGCGGCCGCCCTCGCCGTGGTCCTTGGCCTCCTTGCGGTTGAAGCACCAGGGGACATCGCGGCCGTGATCATGGGCCAGGGCGATGGCGCAGGCCGCCGCCAGGGGGATGCCCTTGTAGGCGGGGCCGAACAGGGTGTCGAAGGGCACGCCGGCCTCGGCCAGGGCCCGGGCGTAGAACCCGCCCAGGCGGGCCAGCCGGGCGCCGGTGTTGAACAGCCCGGCATTGAAGAAATAGGGGCTGACGCGCCCCGACTTGAGGGTGAACTCGCCGAAGCGCAGGACCTCGCAGTCGAGGGCGAAGCGGATGAAGGCGTGGGCGTTGGATTCCATGGCGGCGGGTGGTCTCGTCACGGGGTCGTGTATGATACACGACATCCTTTCCGGGGAGTGGGGGATTCATGCGCGTCATCACGCTCAACGTCAACGGGATCCGCTCGGCCGAGCGCAAGGGGTTCTTCACCTGGCTCGCGCGCCAGCGCGCCGACGTGGTGTGCCTGCAGGAGACCAAGGCCCAGGAGCACCAGCTTCAGGCCTCGCATTTCTATCCGCGCGGCTTCCACTGCTACTACTTCGATGCGCAGAAGAAGGGGTACGCCGGCACCGCCGTCTACTGCCGGCGGGAGCCGGACCGGGTGCAGATGGGCCTGGGCTGGGAGCCGGTGGACAGCGAGGGCCGCTGGCTGCAGGTGGACTTCGGGCGCCTGAGCATCGCGTCCTTCTACCTGCCCTCGGGCTCGGCCTCTCCGGAACGCCACCAGGCCAAGCTGCGCTTCATGGCCCGCTTCTACGAGGACCTCGAGGCCATGCGCCGCCGGCGCCGCGACTACATCATCTGCGGCGACTGGAACACGGTGCACAAGGAAATCGACATCAAGAACTTCAAGGGCAACCAGAAGAACTCCGGTTGCACCCCCGAGGAGCGGGCCTGGATGGACCGGGTCTTCAACGAGCTGGGCTGGGTGGACGCCTTCCGCGTGGTGGACCCGCGGCCGGAGCAGTACACCTGGTGGTCCAACCGGGGCCGGGCCTGGGAGAAGAACGTGGGCTGGCGCATCGACTACCAGATCGCCACCCCGGCCCTGCGCGACAAGGTCCTGCGCGCCCGCATCTACAAGGACAAGCGGTTCTCCGACCACGCCCCGCTGATCATGGACTACGAGCTGGCGCTCTGAGCCCGGCGTGAAAAGCCCGGCCGCGGCGCCCGCCGCGGCCGGGTCGCGGTCAGAAGCGGCGCCGTGGCCGCTCCTCGCGCGGACGGGCCTCGTTGACCCGCAGGTTGCGCCCCTTCACCTCGCTGCCGTCCAGCGACTTGATGGCGGCCTCCGCCTCGGCCTGGTCCGGCATCTCCACGAAGCCGAAGCCCTTGGACTGGCCGGAGTACTTGTCGGTGATGACGTTGACGCGGGAGACCTCGCCGAACTGGGCGAACACCTCGCGCAGCTCGTCTTCGGTCATGGAGTAGGCCAGGTTTCCAACATAGATATTCATGGCAGACTGTCTTCTATCTCGAGCGTGCGTTTCTTCTCTCAACGGCACCGTCGGTAACCAAACGCACAGATTACGCGGCGGCGATCAGCCCCGGCGGGCGGATTCGCGTGGGGCCGCGCGCTGCGCGGCCGGCCTGGTCGTGTCATGGAAGTTCCGGGATGCGCGTCCGGGTGGAGGGATGGTCTAGGTGGTCTGGCCGGTGCGGTCGTCGCGCTCGCGCATGAGCCAGTAGACCGCACCCAGGGCCACCACCGAACCGGCCAGTGCCGCCACTGACGCCGCGGAGGTCTCCTTGATGTCCAGGATGATGAACTTGCGGGTGACCGCGAGCAGGGCGATGAGCACCACCGTCTTGACCTGGATGATGCTCTCGTCGCGCGCGACCACCTTGAGAATCGAGTGCTTGAACTCCAGGGCGATGAGCAGGGTCATGATCATGCCGAAGATGGTCTGGAAGGTGCGGTGGTTGAGCGGGTCCAGCGCACCCAGCACCAGCAGATCGAACACGTTGCGCAGCAGGTTGGCGAAGGCCACGACGATGACCACGGCGATGACCGTCGTCAGGGCCAGGGCCACCACCTCCTCGAAGCGCTGGTACAGGCCCATGAGGTGCCACTGTTCGCGGGCCTCCTCCACCTGCCGCCGGATTCCGCTTTTCATCGTCTGCTCTTCACGCCGGAGTCACGCCGGGCGCTGGCACCCGGCCCCCCCAAGTATAACCGCCGGGGCGGGGTTGTCGAACCGGTGTGCCGCACCCGCCCCGCGCCCCCGGCCCGGGCCGGCGGCGAGGGTGACCTTTTCCGGCATCCTGCTAAGATGCCCGCTGGTCAAACTCCATCGGTGTTCATGTCCCAGCCGCCCATGCCGCCTGCTTCCGGCCGCCGCCCGTGGCGCGAGACCATGGCCGTCTATTCGCGCCCGCGGGTGGTGGGCATGCTGTTCCTGGGGTTCGCCGCCGGGCTGCCGTTCCCCCTGGTGTTCACGACCCTGGGCACCTGGCTGCGCGAGGCCGGGGTCGCGCGCACCACCATCGGTTTCTTCGCCTGGGTGGGGATGACCTATTCCATCAAGGTCTTCTGGTCGCCGGTGGTGGACCGCCTGCCCCTGCCCGGACTGACCCGCTGGCTGGGCCAGCGCCGGGGCTGGATGCTGCTGGCCCAGGCCGGGGTCATCGGCGGGCTGGCCGGCATGGCCCTCACCGATCCGGCCCGGGAGGTCACACTCATGGCCCTGTGGGCCCTGCTGGTGGCCTTTTCCTCCGCCACCCAGGACGTGGCCATCGATGCCTGGCGCATCGAGGCCGAGGCCCCGGATTACCAGGGGGCCATGGCCGGCATGTACCAGAGCGGCTGGCGCATCGCCGCCGCCCTGGTGGGCGGGGCCGGCGCCCTCTATCTGGCCCAGTACACGTCCTGGTCCCAGGCCTACCTGCTCATGGCCGCCGCCATGGGCGTGGGCGTGGTCACCGTGCTGCTGGTGCCGGAGCCGGTGCACCGCGTGGCCCGGGACACCTGGCGCCGGGAGCAGCGGGTGGTGGACTACCTGGAGCGCGCGGCCCACGTGCCCCCGGCCTGGCGCGGCATCGTGGCCTGGTTCATCGGCGCGGTGGTGTGTCCGTTCACGGAGTTCGTCCAGCGCAACGGGCGCTGGGCCCTGGCCCTGCTGGCCTTCATCGCCATCTACCGCATCAGTGACATCGTGCTGGCCAACATGGCCTATCCCTTTTACATCGACCTGGGCTACAGCAAGGTGGAGATCGCCAACGTGGGCAAGATCTTCGGCGTGGTGATGACCATTGCCGGTGCCGTCACCGGGGGGGCGCTGGTGGTGCGCTTCGGGGTCATGCGCATGCTGCTGGCCGGGGCCGTACTGGTGGCCGTGACCAACCTCCTCTACGCCCAGCTGGCGCTGGAGGGCCGCAGTCTGGGCGGGCTGGTGCTGGTGATCTCGGCCGACAACTTCGCCGGCGGGCTGGCCGGCTCGGCCTTCATCGCCTACCTGTCGCGCCTGACCAACACCGCCTACACCGCCACCCAGTACGCGCTGTTCAGCTCGCTCATGACCCTGTTTCCCAAGTTCATCTCCGGCTTCTCGGGCCAGGTGGTGGACCGCTTCGGGTACGTGAGCTTCTTCGTCTACGCCGCCGCCCTGGGGCTGCCGGCCATCGCCTTCACCCTGTGGCTGCTGCGGCGCCACCCGGTGGAGGCCGCGGAGCCGCCGCGCAACGACGGGGCGTCCCCGTGAGCGGGGAGGCCCTGGTCACGGCGCTGCTCACCGGCCTGCTGGGCGGGGTGCACTGCGCCGGCATGTGTGGCGGCATCGTCGGGGCGCTGGCCGTGAACACGGCCCCGGGCCGGGCCCTGCTGCCGCTGCTTCTGGCCTACAACGCGGGCCGCCTCCTCAGTTACACCGCCGCCGGGGCCCTGTTCGGGGGGGTGGCCGCGCTGGCGGCGCACTGGGGCGCGGTGCACCGGGTGCAGCTGGGGCTGCAGGTGGCCGCCGGGCTGTTCATGCTGGCGCTGGGGCTGTACCTGGCCGGGTGGTGGCGGGGGCTGGCCCGGCTGGAGCAGGCCGGCACGGTGCTGTGGCGGCGCGTGGAGCCCCTGGGCCGGCGGTTTCTGCCGGTGCGCGGGCCGGGCGCGGCACTGGCGCTGGGGGTGGTCTGGGGCTGGCTGCCCTGCGGGCTGGTCTACAGCATGCTGGCCTTCAGTCTCACCGCCGGCGGCGCCGCGGGCGGGGCGGCCGTCATGCTGGCCTTCGGCCTGGGCACCCTGCCCAACCTGCTGCTCATGGGGCTGGCGGCCGGGCGTGCCGGGCGCTGGCTGCAGCACGCCGGCCTGCGCACCGCTGCCGGGCTGCTGGTGATGGGGTTCGGCGTGCTCACCCTGTACCGCGCCTGGATGCTGGCGGCGGGCGGCTAGGAGATTCGGCGGTGCGGTGACACGGCCGGAAAAAGCTTCAACGCAAAGACGCAGAGGCGCAGAGGCGGAAATTGCTTTTGTGCCGGAGCGCCTCCTCTGTCCTCTGTCTTCCGTCTTCTGTCCTCTGGAACGCAGAGGCGGAAATTGATTTTTTACCGGAGCCGCCTCATCTGTCCTCTGTCTTCCGTCTTCTGTCCTCTGGAACGCAGAGACGCAAAGGACGCAGAGGAAATTGTTTTTGCACCGGAGCCACGCCGGTGCGTTCGTTTCACGAACGCACCCTGCGCAGCGGTCCCGGCAGCCGACGGCGGCACACCCGGCGCGACGCCCATCGCGTGGCAGCCCGCTGGAATTTCACCGATATTGATTTCGTTTCAACATAAATACAATCTCTGCGTCCTCTGCGTCTTTGCGTCTCTGCGTTGTGATCGCGTGGCTGCAACGGGAGCTGCGGGACATGGCTGCACCTTGCGGCATTTGACAGGTAACGCAGTATCACTGCGCGTTCTCCGTCCTTGTCCTACCCGCGGCGAAAGCGGTAGAGCGCGATTTCGCCCATGAGGTTGGGCAGCAGGCGCATGAGGAGGTCGGTCTCGTGGGTGCGGTCCACCACCGTGCATTCGAGGACGTGGATGCCCAGGGTGTCGCACAGGTCCTCGAAGTCCTTGAGCGTGCACAGGTGGATGTTCTCGGTGTTGTACCACTGCTGGGGCAGGGCCGGGGTCACCGGCATGCGGCCGCGCAGCAGCTGCCAGCGGCAGCGCCAGTGGCCGAAGTTGGGGAAGGTGATGATGCCCTCGCGGCCCACCCGCAGCATCTCCTTGAGCATGCGGTCGGGGTAGTGCACCGCCTGCAGGGTCTCGGTCATCACCACGTAGTCGAAGGAGTCCTCGTCGAAGTCGGACAGGCCCTGGTCCAGGTCGCTCTGGATCACGTTGAGCCCCTTCTTGACGCAGGTGGTGATGTTGTCGGGATCGATCTCCAGGCCGTAGCCGCTCACCTTGTGATGCTCGCGCAGGTGGGCCAGCAGGGTGCCGTCGCCACAGCCCAGGTCGAGCACGCGCGAGCCCGGCGTGATCCAGCCGGCGATGATGCGCAGGTCCGGGCGCAGCTCACTCATGGCTGCACTCCGCGGCAATGCGGCCGGTGTAGGCCGAGAACACGTCCAGGTAGTGGGGGATGGGCATGAGAAAGGCATCGTGCCCCTGGGTGGCCTTGATCTCGGCGTAGGACACCTCCTTGTCGCCGTCGAGCAGGGCGCGCACGATCTCGCGCGAGCGCGCCGGCGAGAAGCGCCAGTCGGAGGTGAACGAGATCACCATGAACTTCGCCTGCACGTGGGCCAGGGCCCGGGACAGGTCGTCGCCGTAATCCTTGGCCGGGTCGAAGTAGTCCAGGGCCTTGGTCATGAGCAGGTAGGTGTTGGCGTCGAACCGCTCGACGAAGGACTGGCCCTGGTAGCGCAGGTAGCTCTCCACCTGGAACTCCACGTCGAAGCCGAAGCTCAGCTTGCCCTCGCGCAGCTCGCGCCCGAACTTGGCGCGCATGGCGTCATCGGACAGGTAGGTGATGTGGCCCAGCATGCGCGCGATGGCCAGTCCCCGCCGCGGGATGGTGTCGTGCTCGTAGTACCGGCCGGCGTGGAAGTCGGGATCGGCCATGATCGCCTGCCGCGCCACCTCGTTGAAGGCGATGTTCTGCGCGGTGAGCCTGGGCGCGGCGGCGATGACCACCGCGTGGCGCAGGCGGTCGGGGAAATCGATGCTCCACTGCAGGGCCTGCATGCCGCCCAGGCTGCCGCCCACCACCGCCGCCCACTGTTCGATGCCCAGGGCGTCGGCCAGGCGGGCCTGGGCCCGGACCCAGTCGCGCACGGTGACGATGGGAAAGTCGGGCCCGTAGGGGCGGCCGGTGGCCGGGTTGATGCTCATGGGCCCGGTGGAACCCTTGCAGCCGCCCAGGTTGTTGGAGCAGACCACGAAGAAGCGGTTGGTGTCGATGGGCTTGCCCGGGCCCACGCACACCTCCCACCAGCCGGGCTTCCGGTCCGCCTCCGAGTGGTAGCCGGCGGCGTGGTGGTCCGAGGACAGGGCGTGGCACAGCAGGATGGCGTTGTCGCGCGCGGCGTTGAGCTCGCCGTAGGTCTCGTAGACCAGGTCGTAGGGCGCCAGCGTCTTGCCGCAGTCCAGCGGCAGCGGCTCCTCGAAGTGATGCGTCCTGGGGGTGACCAGACCGACCGAGTCGGCGGGGAATTCGCGCGTCATGGACCGGCAGTGTGCTCAGCCAAGTGGGCCAGGGCGCACAGTCTAGCCCATTTTGGCACCGGCCGGGGAGGGGATCGGGTCAGGCCACCTGGGCGCTGCCCGAGTCCTCGGCCTCGGGCATGAAGGATTCCAGCGGCTTGTTGATGGTCTCCATCATGGCGTCGATGTCGGCGAGCTGCCGGGACAGCTTGGCCACCTGCTTCTCCAGCGCCTCGATGCGCGACTGGAGGGTGTCGCGCGACTCGTTGATGCGGCGCAGGGACTCCAGCCGCCGCTCCATCTGGCTCTTGTGCTCCTTGATCCGCGCCACCAGCGGGGCCATGGCCGCCTTGCCCCAGGCCTCGGCGTCCTGGTGGGCGTTGAAAAACACGTTGCGGGCGTGGCTGACCATGGAAATGAAGAACTTCTTCACCACGAACGACTGCTCGGTCATGGTGGTGAGCGGGCTGGTGCGGTAGGCCTCGGCCTCGTGGTAGAGGCGTTCCATCTCGCGCTTGTAGCGGGTGAAGGAGAACAGCTTGGGCTTGACCTCGGCCAGGCCGTGCTCCTGGTGGAACTTGCGGTAGATGGTCTGCACCAGGGTGTTGACCTTGTCCACCTGCTGGCCCGCCTCCCGGATGGTGTTGTTGGTGATGTCGAAGAACTCCTTCATCGCCGCCTTGAGGCCGGCGGTGGTCCAGGTCTTGGTCATCTCCTTGCGGGTCTTGGACATGAGCCGGTCCAGCTCCGCCAGGCTCAGGGTCTTGAGCAGCAGCTTGTGCTGCTCGGAGAAGATCTTGCGGTTGGCCTGGAAGCTCTCCACGCTCTTGTGATAGGTGATCTGCTCCTCGCGGGTCTTCTTCATCAGGTGGGCGATGACGTCCTCGTTCTTGCCCGAGAGGTTGCGCAGCTCGGACAGCTGCTTGTTGGCGTCGGCCAGGCGCGAGGCCAGCAGGTCGCGCGAGGTCTGGGCCATGGCCCCCACCTCGGACACCACGTTCTCGCGCACGATGTGCTGCTTCTGCGGCAGGATGTCCTGGGACAGGATCGATTCCAGGGCCAGGATGTTGCTGCGCTCCAGCAGCTCCTGGTCGTGGCGGATCTTGGCCAGCAGGCCCTTCTGGGCCGAGACCGGGAACACGTTCTCCGGGTCGATGCCCAGCATCTTGGCCGCGGTGTCGCGCTGGGCGCGGATGGTGGCGGCCACGGTGGCCTCGTCCTTGAGCTCGTCCCACAGGGTGTCCACCTTGTTCAGGGCCACGATGCGGCCGTGGCGCGCGTCGCCGCCCAGCGGCTTGACGTGGTGGTTCCACATCTCCATGTCGGATTTGGTCACCCCGGTGTCGGCGGCGAGCACGAACACCACCGCCTGGGCGTTGGGCAGCATGTTGAGGGTGAGCTCCGGCTCCGCGCCCAGGGCGTTGAGGCCCGGGGTGTCGAGGATGGTCAGGCCCTCCTTGAGCAGCGGGTGGGGGAAGCTGATGAGGGCGTGGCGCCACATGGGGATGGTCACCTTCTCCCCCGCCTCCACCGGCTGGCCCGGCTCCAGCAGGCCCAGCTCCTGGGCCCGCTCGGCGGTGACGGTCTTGGTGCGCACCACCTCGCGGAAGGCGTCGGCCATCTTCTCCGAGGAACCGGTGTCCAGCTCGATGGTGGTCCAGTGGATGGGCTGCTTCTTGAACTCCTGGATGGAGGTGTCCTCCAGCCGGGTCTCGATGGGCAGCAGCCGGATGTAGCTCTGGTCCGCCTCCGAGTCGTACAGCAGCTCGGTGGGGCACATGGTGGTGCGGCCGGCCTCCGACGGCAGCAGCCGGCGGTCGTACTCGGAGAAGAAGATGGCGTTGATGAGCTCGGTCTTGCCACGGGCGAATTCGGCCACGAAGGCGATGGTGAGCTGATCCGAGCGCAGGGCGTCGATGAGCTCGAAGATGCGCAGCTCCGCCTCCGGCGTGCTCATGCCGTTCTCGTCCAGCCAGTTCTGGTACTTCATGACGGCTTCGATGAGATCATGCTTCCAGCGGCCGTAGGCCTGCATCTGGTCGGTGAAGCGATCTTTCGCCATGAATTCCCCCCGAGAAGGATGCGGATGGGCGGCAGTCGGACTTAACTGATTGAATCAAATATAGCTTTCGCCGGCTGCCCGATACAATGCAAAGTGTTAACCAGGTCTCATTTTCGGCGCGCACGGGGCAGGGATGCCCCCGGTGCACCTGTGTTGTAGCGGCAGGACCGGCCAAATGTTTAGCAGTGGCGCGGGCTTGCGGGCGGCGGGGCGATGCCTGCCGGCAGCCGCGCCGGGGCCTCCACGGCCAGGCGCTTGTCGCGCCCCCGCTCCCCGGCCAGCAGGCGCACCCGGGCGCGGGGGACCCCGAACAGGCCGGCGAGGAACTTCACCAGGTGGGCGTTGGCGCGCCCCTCCAGGGGCGGGGCGGTGATGCGCACCCGCAGGCGCCCGGCGGCGTCGGGGCCGCACCACTCGTCGCGCCGGGCCCGGGGCTGGATCCGCAGGGCCAGGATCAGGGTGTCGCCGTCCCAGCGGCAGGGGCCGGCCATGGCGGTCTCACCGGTAGGCCAGCGCCGCGCCCAGGTCCAGCAGCGGCATCACCAGCAGCATGTAGGCCAGGCCCAGCACGATGCTCACCAGCAGCGGCGAGAGGTCGAAGCCCCCCTGGGGCGGCATGAGGCGCCGGGCGCGCCCCAGCAGGGGCGCGTTGAGCTGGTGGATGAGATACAGGGCGGGGTTGTAGCCGCCGGGGGCGATCCAGCTCAGCACCACCTCGATGAGGATGGTGATGAAGTAGATGGCGATGACCATCCACAGCAGCCGGGCCGCGGCCAGCACCACCAGCCCCAGGGGGGCGGGCAGCACCGGGCGCACCAGCAGGTCCACGAGCAGGATCTCGGCGCATTTCAGCGCCAGCAGCAGCACGATGGCGGCCAGATCGATGCGGCCCAGCGCCGGGATCACGCGCCGCAGGGGCACCAGCGCCGGGTTGGTGACCCGCACCAGCAGCGCGGAGACAGGGTTGCGGAAGTCGGCCCGGGCCTGGGCCAGCAGAAAGCGCAGCATCACCGCCAGGGTGTAGAGGCCCAGCAGCACCTCGATGAGAAAGACCAGGGCGTTGGTGAAATACGGAGTCATCTCAGCCTTCCAGCTCGGCGGCCAGCTCGCGGGCCCGGTCGCGGGCGGCGGCCAGGGCGCGGGTGAACAGCCCGCGCAGGTCGCCCGCCTCCAGCACCGCCAGCGCCGCCGCCGTGGTGCCGCCGGGGGAGGTCACCCGCTGGCGCAGGACGGCGGCCGGCTCGTGGGCCTCCAGCGCCAGCTTGGCGGCGCCGAAGGCAGTCTCCACCGTGAGCAGGCGGGCGGTGGCGGCGTCCAGGCCCAGCTCCCCGGCGGCGGCCTCCATGGCCTCCATGACCAGGAAAAAGTAGGCCGGCCCGCTGCCGGACACCGCGGTGACGGCGTCCAGCAGGTCCTCGCTCTCCACCCACACCGCCGTGCCCACCGCGCGCAGGATGCGCTCGGCGGTTTCGCGGCCGGCCTCGTCCACCCCGGGCCGGGCATAGAGACCCGCGACACCGCTGCCCACCAGAGCCGGGGTGTTGGGCATGGCCCGCACCAGGCGCTCGTGGCCGCCCAGCCAGCGGGACAACGGTTCGGTGCGCACGCCGGCGGCGATGGAGATCACCAGCACCTGCGGCCGGGACGACAGGTCCAGGCCGCGGGCCACCTCGCCCAGCACCTGCGGCTTGACCGCCAGCACCACCACGTCGCAGGCCTCCACCACGGCCTGGTTGTCGGCGGTGGCGTGCACGCCCAGGTCCCGGGCCAGCTGCGCCCGCGCCACCTCGTCGGGGTCCGACACCCACAAGCGGTCCGGGCCGACCCCGCTGGCCGTGAGGCCGCCCAGCAGGGCGCGGGCCATGTTGCCGCCGCCGACGAAGCCGATGCGCGAATCGTCCATGGGGGTGAAGGTACACAAAAGGGAGGCTGGGGACTAGCCGCTGGGGGCTGGGGAAAAGGCGGGAGACTTTGCCGGCTCCCGGTACCCAGCAGCCAGCACCTAGCCCCCAGCCCCCTTTTGGGGCCGGGGTCCGAAGATGCCGGTGCCCACGCGCACGATGGTGGCGCCCTCGGCCACCGCCGCCTCCAGGTCGCCGGTCATGCCCATGGACAGGGTGTCCAGGTGCAGGCCCTCCGCGCGCAGGGCCTCGTACAGCCGGCGCAGGCGGGCGAAGGGTTCCCGCTGGCGTGCGGGATCGGCCTGCGGGGCGGGCAGGGTCATGAGCCCGCGCAGGCGCAGGCGCGGCAGCGCCGCCACCGCCCGGGCCAGCGCCGCCGCCTCCTCCGGCGCCACCCCGGCCTTGGTGGCCTCGCCCGAGACGTTGACCTGGATGCACACCTGCAGCGGCGGCAGGTGGTCCGGGCGCTGGTCGCTCAGGCGCTGCGCGATCCTGAGCCGGTCCACGCTGTGGACCCAGGCGAAGCGTTCCGCCACCGCCCGGGTCTTGTTGGACTGCAGGGGGCCGATGAAATGCCACTCCAGGGCCAGGTCGGCCAGCGCCGCCACCTTGGCCACGGCCTCCTGGACGTAGTTCTCGCCGAAGGCGGTCTGGCCGGCGGCGGCCGCCTCGCGCACCGCCGCCGGGGGGAAGGTCTTGCTCACCGCCAGCAGGCGCACGCTGCCCGGCACGCGCCCGGCGGCGGCCTCGGCTTTGGCGATCCGGTCACGCACCGCGGCCAGGCGGGCGCCTATACCGTCGGGACGGTCTTGTGCGGGCATCGCTTGTCAGGGCGGGGCGGGCGTATGCTAATGTAAACCACGGTTTTCACAGGCCGGCGGCTCAAGTGGGCCGGGCCGGCGTCCGATACACACAGGGGCGGGGTCCGGCCCCGCCGGCAGGATA
>JALUTW010000512.1 GCA_027021685.1 Chromatiales bacterium
GGCGTCACCGGCAGGAACCAGCCGTCGCGCAGCACCCGGGCGAGAACGGCCTCCAGCGAAACGCCGGCCTCCACCCGCAGCCGGCCGCTGTCCGGGTCGTAGTCGAGGAACCGGTCGAGGCCGGCGCAGTCCAGCAGCACGCCGCCGTCGTTGAGGCACACGTCGCCGTAGCTGCGTCCCAGCCCCCGCCCCAGCAGCGGGCGCCCCTCCGGTTCCAGTGCCCCGGGCCTCCAGTGCAGCGGCCGTACCTGCTGGTCGCGGGCGCAGACGCGGCCCCAGGAGCAGTACCTCGTGTCCTTCACAGCGCCAGCCACAGCCCCGCCGCGCTCACCAGGGCCACTCCGTAGCTGTACGGATCCTTGACCGCGAACCACACCGGGTCCTCGTTCATCTCCCCGCGGTGCGTCACCAGCCACACCCGCGACAACCAGAACAGGATGGCCGGGCAGATCACCCACAGCCAGCCCGGCGTGCGGTAGAGCATGCTCACCCGGGGGTCGTTGATGTACAGCGCCATCACCAGCACCGCGATGTAGCCGCTGGCCACGCCCATGACCGAGAGCGAGGCCAGGTCGTCGGTGATGTAGCCGCGGCCGGCGGCATGGGTCCGGTTGCGCTGCTTCAGGTTGTGCAGCTCCGAGTAGCGCTTGACCATGGCCAGGCTGAAGAAGATGAAGATGGAAAACGCCAGCAGCCAGAAGGACACCGGCACGTCGATGGCCATGGCCCCGGCCACGATGCGGGTGGTGTAGAGCGCCGCCAGCAGCACCACGTCCACCAGCACCACGGACTTGAGCCAGAACGAGTACAGGGTGGCGATGACCACGTAGCCGCCCAGGGCCAGGCTGAACTTGGCCGGCAGCAGGGCCGCCAGCGCCGCGGCCCCGGCCAGCAGCGCCGGTGCCATGACCCAGCCCGCCCGCACCGGCAGGGCACCGCTGGCAAACGGCCGGTGGCGCTTGCGCGGGTGGGCCCGGTCCGCCTCCAGGTCGTGAATGTCGTTGGCCACGTAGATGCTGGACGCCGCCAGGCCGAAGGCGAGAAACGCCAGCGCCGCCTGCCACAGGGCGGTGGCGTCGTGCCAGCGGTGGGCCAGGATCAGGGGCACCAGCACCAGCACGTTCTTGGCCCACTGGTGAACCCGCAGCGCGCGCCAGGCATGGTACAGGGTGGCCGTCAACGGTCCTCTCCGCGCCCGTAGTGATCCTCGAAACGCACGATGTCGTCCTCGCCCAGGTAGGAGCCGGACTGGACCTCGATCATCTCCAGCGGGAACTTGCCCGGATTCTCCAGCCGGTGCCTCACCCCCACCGGGATGTAGGTGGACTCGTTTTCGGTCACGAGGAAGGTTTCTTGACCCCGGGTCACGCGCGCGGTGCCCTTCACCACCACCCAGTGTTCGGCCCGGTGGTGATGCATCTGCAGCGACAGGGCGGCACCCGGATTGACCGTGATGCGCTTGACCTGGTAGCGGTGGCCCACGTCGATGGTCTCGTAGGTGCCCCAGGGCCGGTGCACCCGGCGGTGGGTGACCGCCTCGTCGCGCCCCGCCGCGCGCAGCCGCTCCACCACGGCCTTGACCTCCTGCACCCGCGACCTGTCCGCCACCAGCACCGCGTCCGGGGTCTCCACCACCACCAGGTTGTCCACCCCCACCGCCGCCACCAGCCGGCCGTTGCCGGCGACGAAGGTATTGCGGCTGTCCTCCAGCAGCACGTCACCCACGGTGACGTTGCCCTGCCGGTCCTTTTCGTGCACCTCCCACAGGGCCGACCAGGCGCCCACGTCGGACCAGCCCGCCGCCAGGGGCACCACCGCCGCGCGCAGGCCGTCTTGTGCCTGCGCCGCCACCTTCTCCATCACCGCGTAGTCGATGGAGTCGGCGGGACAGCCGGTGAAGGCACCGGCCTCCAGGCGCAGGAAGTCGTGGTCGGCACGCGCGCCCCGGCAGGCGGCCTCGCACGCGGCGTGGATGTCGGGCCGGTGGCGGGCGATGGCCTCGAGCCACAACCCCACCGGCATGAGAAACATGCCGCTGTTCCAGAAATATTCGCCGGAGTCCACGTACTCCCGGGCGGTGGCGGCATCGGGCTTCTCCACGAACCGGGCCAGGCGGAAGGCCGCCTCCCCCAGGGGCTCGCCCCGGCGGATGTAGCCGTAGCCCGTCTCCGCGCGCTCCGGCACCACGCCGAAGGTCACCAGCTCCCCTGCCGCGGCCAGCTCGCAGGCCCGGGCCACCGCCCGGTGGAACGCCGCGGTGTCGGCGATGACGTGGTCCGCCGGCATCACCAGCATGAGGGCCCCCTCCTCCCCCGCCGCGGCCAGGTGCAGGGCCGCCGCGGTGAGGGCCGGGGCGGTGTTGCGCCCCACCGGCTCCAGCAGGATGCGGGCCGGCGCCCGCTCCACCTGGCGCAACTGCTCGGCCACCAGGAAACGGTGGGCCTCGTTGCACACCACCAGGGGCGGCGCCGCGCCGCCGGGACGGTCCAGCCCGTCCAGGCGCAGCGCCGTCTGCTGGAGCAGGGTCTGCTCGCCGGCCAGGGGCAGGAACTGCTTGGGATACAGTTCCCGCGACAGCGGCCACAGCCGGGTGCCGGAGCCGCCGGACAGGATCACGGGATGAAGGCGCGGACTGCCCATCCGGCCTCAGCCTCCGTTGCCCGCCGCGGGCGCGGGCTGCGCGCGCGGGGCCCGCGCCCCGGGCGGCCGGGCCAGGTACCAGTCCACGGTGGCCGCCAGGCCGTCGTCCAGGGCCACCGCCGGTGTCCACCCCAGCTCGTCCCTCGCCCGGCTGGAGTCCAGGGCGTAGCGGAAGTCGTGGCCGGGCCGGTCGGGGGCCGGTTCCACCAGGGCCTCGTGGGGCGCGTGCCCGGGCCGCCGCGCATCCAGCAGGCGGCAGATGCGCCGCACCAGCTCGAGGTTGGCCAGCTCGTCGGGCCCGCCCAGGTTGTAGTGGCGCCCGGGCACGCCGCGCTCTGCCGCCCGCAGCAGGCCGGCCACGTGGTCGTCCACGTGCAGCCACTGGCGCACCTGGCGCCCGTCACCGTAGAGGGGCACCGGCCGCCCGGCGGCCAGGCGGGTGACGGCCAGGGGCACCAGCTTCTCCGGGTACTGCCAGGGACCATAGGTGTTGGACCCGGCCACCGTGATCACGGGCAGCCCGTAGGTCCGGTGCCAGGCCCGCGCCAGGTGGTCGGCCGCGGCCTTGCTCGCGGAGTACGGCGAGCTGGGACGGTACGGGCTGTCCTCGGTGAAGGCCCCCTCCTCCGTGCTGCCGTAGACCTCGTCGGTGGAGACGTGGACCAGGCGGAAGCGTTCCCGCCGGGCGGCGGGCAGCGCCTCCCAGTGGGCACGCACTGCTTCCAGCACCGCGTGGGTGCCGGCGATGTTGGTCTGGACAAAGGGTGCGGGCCCGGCGATGGACCGGTCCACGTGGGACTCGGCGGCGAGGTGGAGCACCACCCCCGGCCGGTACCGGTCCAGCAGCGCCCGCACCGCCTCCCCGTCGCAGACATCGACGCGGTGGAAGTGGTGGCGGGGATGGTCCCGTGCCCCGGCCAGGGCCTCGAGGCTGCCGGCGTAGGTGAGCTTGTCCACGTTCACCACCTCGCACCCGGCCTCCAGCACCAGCCGGCGCACCAGGGCCGAGCCGATGAAGCCGGCGCCGCCGGTGACGAGGACGGTGGTGGGGAGGGCGTGTTTCAAGATGCGGCCGGCCGTGGTCCCGTGCGTGTCACTGACCAGAGTTGAGAATCCTTCTCAGTCTATCATCCCAAGTCACTGTCGGCCAAACAAAAAAAGGGCGCCGGACGGCGCCCCAAGACGCGGTCAGGAACCCGGAACCTACTTGCGCGCGGGCCGCTTCACGGTGAGGTTGGCGCGGTTCTTCTCCACCGTCTTGATCCCGATCCCCTTGACCAGGGTCAGGTCCTCCACCCGCTTGAACGGCCCGTTGGCCTTGCGGTAGGCGACGATGGCCTCGGCCTTCTTCAGCCCCACGCCCTTCATGGCCGCGGCGATGGCGGCGGCATCGGCGGTATTGATGTCCACCGGCGCCGCCAGGACCGCGCCGGCGGTGCCCAGCGCCAGGGCCAGCACCAGTGCTCTCAAAGCCTGCTTCATGGTCGGTCTCCTCTCCTTGGTTTTCGTGAATCTGTTCCCTGCGTGCCGGCGCCACGAGCCCGCCGGCACGTTCACATGGTGCACGGCACCGGGTTCCATGTCTGTCGGAATCGGATGAAATTGGCGTAGGAATTTTCTGACGGGCATGGCCCGGGGAACACCGGCTGCACGCCGCGCTCCCGGGCCCCGAGACCGGAGGCGGTTCCGCCGGGACGGGACCAGTCGATGACTTTACCCGATCATTGCACAAGTTCCCTCTCCCCCGGGATGAAGGGGTCGGGGCGACGGGGGATGCACGAGCAGGAAAAACCCGTGTTCCGATCCCCTCACCCTGTCCCTCTCCCGGAGGGAAAGGGGACTGCTTTTTCGCATGCCACAGGGCACCGGCGCCGCGGCCGGTTTTTCCGTCCCCCTCTCCCCCGCATCGCGGGGGAGAGGGTCGGGGTGAGGGGGTGTGCGCCGGGCAGGAACCCTTCCGCCCCGGCCCGCCGCCGCAGTCAAGGGGACGTTCCTGGAATTCACCTTGAATGGAATCAGGCATGCACCCGGGCCTGGTGCCTGCCATCAGGATGCGAAAACACGATTCATCATCGATTTCGTGCAACTGCCGGGTCAGTCATCCCCGGGCGGCACGTTTCCCGGCCACGCCCGTGATGCCGCTTCCAGGGAAGCGATGCGCCGCTCGTGATGGAGCAGCCAGTCCGCAAGCCGGTCGAGGCGGCCGGCGGTCTCGTCCAGCTTCTCGCGGACCACCGCCCCCCGAGAGTCCATCGAGGATCTCCGCCAGCGCACTCGTGCCGCCTGCTCCCCGCTGCGGATGCGCTCCATCTCGGCGAACACTGCATCGAGCCGGAGGTTGGTCTCGTCGAGCCGATGGGCCATTTCCTTCAACTCCCGCTCCGCCTGGCGGCCCAGCATATCCAGCAGCTCCAGCTCCTCGGGCGTCATCCCCGTCAGGTACACGTCCACCGCCCGGCGGATCTCGTGCGCCACCCTGGTCCCCCGCCGCCTGGCCAGTTGCTCCAGCGCCTTCTTCTGAGCCGGGTCAAGACGGATCCGTACAGGCGTCCTCGCCATGTTGCGCCTCCCTGTAACATGTCAAACATGTGCCCAGCGGACTGCACGATCCAGGCACGGTGGCGGCTCAGGTCCCGGCCAGCTCACCTCCC
>JALUTW010000513.1 GCA_027021685.1 Chromatiales bacterium
CCGGCCGGCGCCTGACCCTGACCCTTCCCGTGCTCAACCACGCCCGCGAACTCATGTTCCTGGTCACCGGCGGCGAAAAGGCCGACATCGTGCGCGCGGTGCTGGGACCGGGCCCGGGCGGGCGCCGGTGCCACCCGGTGCAGTACCTGGAGCCCCGCGGCGTGGTCCACTGGTACCTGGACGCCGAGGCCGCGCGCGGTCTCAAGGGCAACGCCCGGTGAAGGTGCTGGCGGGCGACATCGGCGGCACCCGCGCGCGCCTCCTGCTGGCCGAGGTGGAAGGCCCCGGCCGCTTCGAGACCGTGCTCCAGGAAGAGTTCGACAGCGGCGCGTTCGCCTCCGCCGACCGGGTCCTGGCGGCCTTCCTCGAACAGGCCCCGGCACGGCCCGAGGTCGCGTGCCTGGCAGTGGCCGGGCCGGTGCGCGACAACCGGGCCCGGATTACCAACCTGCCGTGGCTGGTGGACGGCGACGCCCTGGCCCGGGAGTTCGGGCTGGCGCGCTGCACCCTGGTCAACGATCTGGCCGGCATCGCCCGCGGCCTCGACTGGCTGGAGCCCGAGGGCATTTCGACCCTGCAGGCCGGCGTGCCCGAGGCCGGCGGCGTGCGCGCGGTCATCGCTCCGGGCACCGGCCTGGGCGCAGCCCTGCTGGTGCCGTGCGGCGACCGATCGCGCGTGGTGGCCACCGAGTACGGCCACACCGACTTTGCCCCGGTGGACGATCTGGAGACGGACCTGGCCGCCTGGTGGCGGCGGCGCGCCGGGCGTGCCACCGTGGAGCATGTGATTTCAGGCCCGGGCCTGGCCCATCTGGTGGCCTTCCTGCGCGAAAGCGGGCGTGGCGCTCCGGGCCCGGAGCTGGAGCGCGCCATGGCGGAGGGCGATCCCCCGGCGGCGGTGAGCCGCGCGGCCCTGGCCCACGCCGACCCCGTCGCGGTGCAGGCGCTGGACCTGTGGGTGGCCTGCCTGGCGGCGGCCGCCGGCAACCTGGCCCTGTCCTGCCTGCCGGCGGGCGGGCTCTACATCGCCGGCGGGGTGGCGCCCCACGTCCGCCGCCGGCTGGAA
>JALUTW010000514.1 GCA_027021685.1 Chromatiales bacterium
CCAGCAGCCAGCGGCCCGGCGTCAGAGCCTGACCTCGATGCCGGCCGCGGCCATGTGGCGCTTGGCCTGCTCGATGGTGTACTCGCCGAAATGGAAGATGCTGGCAGCCAGCACGGCGTCGGCGTGACCCTGGAGGACCCCCTCCACCAGGTGGTCCAGGTTCCCCACCCCGCCGGAGGCGATGACCGGGACCGGCACCGCGTCGGCCACCGCCCGGGTCAGGGCCAGGTCGAAGCCCTCGCGGGTGCCGTCGCGGTCCATGCTGGTGAGCAGGATCTCGCCGGCGCCGAGGTCCACCATCTTCTTCGCCCACTCCACCGCGTCGATACCGGTGGGCTTGCGCCCGCCGTGGGTGAAGATCTCCCAGCGTGGCGGGTCCTCACTCACCCGCTTGGCGTCGATGGCCACCACGATGCACTGGGAACCGAACTTCTCCGCCGCCCGGCGCACGAACTCGGGGTCCTTCACCGCCGCGGTGTTGATGGCCACCTTGTCGGCCCCGGCGTTGAGCAGGCGCCGCACGTCGTCCAGGGTGCGGATGCCACCGCCCACGGTGAGGGGAATGAACACCTCGCCGGCCACCTGCTCCACCACGTGGACCATGGTCTCGCGGTCCTCGTGGGAGGCGGTGATGTCGAGGAAGGTGAGCTCGTCGGCGCCCTCGGCGTCATAGCGCCGGGCGATCTCCACCGGGTCGCCGGCATCGCGGATGTCCACGAACTTCACGCCCTTGACCACGCGGCCGGCGTCCACGTCCAGGCAGGGAATGATGCGTTTCGCGAGCCCCATGGTCAGTGACGAGGGCCGAGGGACGAGGGCCGAGGCATCCCGTCCGCCTGCGTCTGGCGGGCCGGCTGGCGCTCCCGGGACCGCCCGGGGACCAGGCAGCGCCCTGACTCGTTACTCGCCACTGGTCCCTCGTCCCTTGTCGCCGGCCAGCTCGTCGGCGAGTTTCTGCGCCTCGGCGAAGTCCAGGGTGCCCTCGTAGATGGCACGGCCGGTGATGGCCCCCATGATGCCCTCGCCGGCCACCTCGCACAGGGCCCGGATGTCGTCCAGGTCGGTGATGCCGCCGGAGGCGATGACGGGGATGTTGACCGCCTGGGCCAGCTTGACCGTGGCCTCCACGTTGACCCCTGTCATCATGCCGTCGCGGCCGATGTCGGTGTAGATGATGGCCTCCACCCCGTCGTCGGCGAAGCGCCGGGCCAGGTCGATGACATCGTGGCGCGACAGCTTGGACCAGCCGTCGATGGCCACCCGGCCGTCCTTGGCATCCAGCCCCACGATGATGTGGCCGGGAAACTCCAGGCACAGGTCGTTGACGAAGTGGGGCGCGCTCACGGCCTTGGTGCCGATGATGACGTACTGCACCCCGGCATCCAGGTAGGCCGCCACCGTGTCCTCGTCGCGGATCCCGCCCCCCACCTGGATGGGGACCTCGGGGTGGGCGGCGGCGATGTCCCTGATGACCCCGGCGTTGACGGGGCGGCCGGCGAAGGCGCCGTTGAGGTCCACCAGGTGCAGGCGCCGGGCCCCGGCCGCGACCCAGCGCCCGGCCACGGCCACCGGGTCGTCGGAGAACACGGTCTCGTCCTCCATGCGGCCCTGGCGCAGGCGCACGCACTTCCCGTCCTTCAGGTCGATGGCAGGGATGATGAGCATGACGGCATCCTGGAATCGAAGGTGCTGGCGCGGCCGGTCCCGGCCGGGTGATCACGGGGACCAGCGCAGGAAATTGGCGTAGAGCTGGAGTCCGGCGTGCTGGCTCTTTTCCGGGTGAAACTGGACCGCAAATACATTGTCACGGGCCACCGCCGATGTAAAGGGCAGCGGGTAGCAGGTGGTGGCGGCGATGAGATCCGGGCTGGCCGGCTCCACGTAATAGCTGTGTACGAAGTAGAACCGGGTGTCCTGGGAGATATTCTCCCACAGCGGGTGCGGCATCACCTGGTGGACCTGGTTCCAGCCCATGTGCGGCACCTTGAGCCGGCCGCCGTCCTCCGGCGGCGGCATGTGGCGGGCAAAGGAGAGGACCCGGCCGGGCAGGATGCCCAGGCAGTCCACCCCCTCGTTTTCCTCGCTGTGGTCCATGAGCACCTGCATGCCCACGCAGACCCCCAGGAGCGGCCGGCCCGAGTCCACCGCCTCGCGCACCGCCTGGTCCAGGCCCAGGCGGGTGATCTCGCCCATGCAGTCGCGGATGGCCCCGACGCCGGGCAGCACCACCCGGTCGGCGGCGGCGATGTCGGCCGCCCGGCCGCTCACCACCACCCGCGCGGTGCCGGCGTGCTCCAGGGCCTTGGCCACCGAGTGGAGGTTGCCCATGCCGTAGTCGATGACTGCCACCGTGCTCATGGAAGACTGCCTGCGGCCCGTGCCGGGTGGGAAGGTCCGGTGTTCAGAGCGACCCCTTGGTGGAGGGCACCTCGGCGCCCAGGCGCGGGTCCGGCTCCAGGGCCATGCGCAGGGCGCGGCCGAAGGCCTTGAACACGGTCTCGGCGATGTGGTGGGCGTTGGCCCCGCGCAGGTTGTCCACGTGCAGGGTCACCCGGGCGTGGTTGACGAAGCCCTGGAAGAACTCCGCCACCAGGTCCACGTCGAACTCGCCGATGCGCGCGCGCGGGTACTCCACCGTGTACGTGAGGCCGGGCCGGCCGGAGAAGTCCAGCACCACCCGGGACAGGGCCTCGTCCAGCGGCACGTAGGCATGGCCGTAGCGGCGGATGCCCTTCTTGTCGCCGGCGGCGTCGGCCACCGCCTGGCCCAGGGTGATGCCGATGTCCTCCACCGTGTGGTGGGCGTCGATGTGCAGGTCGCCCTCGGCCTGGACCTCCAGGTCGATGAGGCCGTGGCGCGCCACCTGCTCCAGCATGTGCTCGAGAAAGGGCACGCCGGTGTTCAGGCGGGCCTGGCCGGAACCGTCCAGGTCGACGCTGGCGCGGATCCGGGTCTCCAGGGTGTTGCGTTCGACGGTGGCCTTGCGCTGGGTCATGTTCGGGCATCCGGGGGCCGGAAAGGGCCATAGCATAGCCGCAGTCGGCCGCCGGGAAAACCGCGTTTTTCGGGCCGGACGGTTGGAAATCTATCCCATCCGGGCAGGTCCGCCCGCCCGGCCCACTTGATCCAGGTCAAGACATGCGGTCGGACGGCCCCGCATCCTTGGAACGGTTTTTGGAACCGTTTTTGGACCCGTTCGAAACCCCATCAGACGCTGTGCGAGGTTTGCATGGACACCACTGAGACCTACAACTACCGCGTGGTCCGCCAGTTCGCCATCATGACCGTGGTCTGGGGCGTGGTGGGCCTGCTGGTGGGCGTGATCATCGCCGCCCAGCTCCTGTGGCCGCAGCTCAACTTCGACATCCCCTGGCTCACCTACAGCCGCCTGCGGCCCCTGCACACCAACGCCGTGATCTTCGCCTTCGGCGGCTCGGCGCTGTTCGCCACGTCCTACTACGTGGTCCAGCGCACCTGCCAGACCCGGCTGTTCTCGGATGGCCTGGCCGCGTTCACCTTCTGGGGCTGGAACCTGGTCATCGTGCTGGCCGCCATCACCCTGCCGCTGGGCATCACCACCTCCAAGGAGTACGCCGAGCTGGAGTGGCCCATCGACATCCTCATCACCCTGGTGTGGGTGGCTTACGCGGTGGTGTTCTTCGGCACCATCCTCAAGCGCAAGGTCAAGCACATCTACGTGGCCAACTGGTTCTACGGCGCCTTCATCCTCACCGTGGCGGTGCTGCACGTGGTGAACTCCGCCGCCCTGCCGGTGACCCTGACCAAGTCCTACTCGGTCTACGCCGGGGCCATCGACGCCATGGTCCAGTGGTGGTACGGCCACAACGCGGTGGGCTTCTTTCTCACCGCCGGCTTCCTCGGCATGATGTACTACTTCGTGCCCAAGCAGGCGGAACGGCCCATCTACTCCTACCGCCTGTCGGTGGTGCACTTCTGGGCCCTCATCTCCACCTACATGTGGGCCGGCCCGCACCACCTGCACTACACGGCCCTGCCCGACTGGGCCCAGTCGCTGGGCATGGTGTTCTCGCTGATCCTGCTGGCGCCGTCCTGGGGCGGCATGATCAACGGCATCATGACCCTGTCCGGGGCCTGGCACAAGCTGCGCACGGATCCCATCCTGCGCTTCCTCATCGTGTCGCTGTCGTTCTACGGCATGTCCACCTTCGAGGGCCCGATGATGTCCATCAAGACGGTGAACTCGCTGTCGCACTACACCGACTGGACCATCGGCCACGTGCACTCGGGCGCCCTGGGCTGGGTGGGCCTGGTCTCCATGGGATCCATCTATTTCCTGATCCCGCGCCTGTTCAACCGCGAGGGCATGTACAGCACCAGGCTCGTGGAGCTGCACTTCTGGACCGCCACCATCGGCATCGTGCTCTACATCGCCGCCATGTGGATCGCGGGCGTGATGCAGGGCCTCATGTGGCGGGCCGTGAACGAGGACGGCACCCTCACCTACAGTTTCGTCGAGAGCCTGGAGGCCACGTACCCGTACTACGCGGTACGCCTGGCCGGCGGCGTGCTGTACCTGTTCGGCATGCTGGTGATGGCCTACAACGTGTTCAAGACCATCAGCGGTGCGACCCCGGCCCGGGCGCCGGCGACGCAGGCCGCGTAAGGAGGAGCGCATGAGTCACGAGAAGGTAGAGACCAACGCCGGTCTGCTGGCGATCTTCATCATCATCGTCATCAGCATCGGCGGCCTGGTGGAAATCGTGCCCCTGTTCTTCCTCAAGGACACCACCGAGCCGGTGGCGGGCCTAAAACCCTACACCGCGCTGCAGCTGGAGGGGCGCGATGTCTATATCCGCGAGGGCTGCTACGTCTGCCACTCGCAGATGATCCGGCCGTTCCGGGCCGAGACCGAGCGCTACGGCCACTACTCGGTGGCGGGCGAGTTCGTCTACGACCACCCGTTCCAGTGGGGCTCCAAGCGCACCGGTCCCGATCTGGCCCGGGTGGGCGGGCGCTACTCGGACGAGTGGCACCGGGTCCACCTGATGAACCCGCGCGACGTGGTGCCCGAGTCCAACATGCCGGGCTTCCCCTGGCTGGCGGAAAACACCATCGACGCCAGCCTGACGCCCAGGAAGATGGAGGTGCTGCGCACGCTGGGCGTGCCCTACACCGATGCCGACATCGCCGGTGCCAGCGCGGCGGTGGCCGGCAAGACCGAGATGGACGCCCTCATCGCCTACCTGCAGAGCCTGGGCACGGCCCTGGGCGGCCGGAGGTGAG
>JALUTW010000515.1 GCA_027021685.1 Chromatiales bacterium
CCGTCACCGGGGCGCTCAGCCTGGGCCAGGGCCTGGCGCACGGGATGCAATGGGTGGTCCAGTACCAGCTGCACCACGGGGCCCTGTGGCGGGCCTTCGCCCGGGGCGACGAGCGCGAGGTGCGGGTACAGGCCCGCGCCCTGCGCCAGCTCATGACGCAGGCCCGGGGCGCGCTGAAGGCCGAGCTGGGGCGGCTGGAAGACCTGGCGCTGCTGGCCTGGGACGGCGAGACGCGGCGGCTCCTGATGGAGTTTCCCGGGCGCTACTTCGAGGCGCTGGACTCGGTCTCCGCCACACGGGCGGTGTTCCGCCACGGGCTCGATGCCATCGTTGCCGCCGCCGGGCTGGTGGCTGGCGGGGCCGGACTGGCCTGGGCGGCGCTGAAGTTCGGGCCCCGCATCGCCCAGGTGGTGGGGCGCATGCTGCCCGTCCTGCGCCGCCTGCGCCGGCAGAAGACCGTGCGCGCGCCGGGGGTGGACCGGCGCCTGGACGTGTTCACGGGCAAGCCGGCAGACGGCGCGGCCAACCACCACCCCGGCCTCCACAATCGCCAGTGGAACGACATCCGCGTGGAACGTTTCAACACCGACGGCGCGGTGGACCTGGGGAAACTGACGCCGGAGCAAAAGCGGGCAAGGAAGAATCTGGACAAGAACGGATGGACAAACAAAAACACCCTCCGCAACATACTTTCCTCCGGCACCGGCTTTTCCACCCGCCCGGCGCGCAAGGGCGAACGGCTGTACAGTTTCGGCAGCAGCACCTACACGCCCAAGGACAAGCATGCCTCGCCGTACTGGCTGGACGAGGAATCGTTCCTGGAGGTGAAGAAGCGGTTTTACCGTGACGGGGTGTGGGACCGGCAGGGGGTGAAGGACTACCTGGCGCTGCCGTGCAAGAACCGGGCGGACGCGCTGGACATGGTGGAGGTGGTGGAGGAACATACCCTAGTGAAGTCCACCATCGTGGGGGCAACGGAAGAAGTGACCTACATTGCCGCGGATGGCTCGAAGACGGTCATCAGCCACTCCATGAACGGCGGCGGCACGCAGGTGTTTCCG
>JALUTW010000516.1 GCA_027021685.1 Chromatiales bacterium
GGGCTCGAAACCTCGCTGCTCTCGCGCATCGTGGCCGATCTCGGCCGGGCCGCGCGGGATGCGGGCGTTGGCATCGCCGCCGGCGACACCAAGGTGCTGCGCCGCGGCGAGGGCGGCGGCCTGTACCTGGCCACCACCGGCCTCGGCCTACGCCCGGCCGGCCTCGACCTGGGCCTGCATCGTGTCGAGGCCGGTGACGCCATCCTGGTGAGCGGGCCGGTGGGCGACCACGGCACCGCCGTGATGCTGGCCCGCGAGGAATTCGGCCTGCGCGGCGACCTGCGCTCCGATGCCGCCAGCGTCCTGCCCCTGACCCGGGCCGTGCGCGACCTGCCGGGCCTGCGCTTCATGCGCGATCCCACCCGCGGCGGCCTGGCCACGGTCCTGCACGAGATCCATCGTGCCACCGGCCTCACCGTGCACGTGGAGGCCGGCACGGTGCCCGTGCATGAGGCGGTACAGGCAGTGTGCGAAATGCTCGGCTACGACCCTCTCTATCTGGCCTGCGAGGGCCGGGTGGTGGCGGTGGCCGCCGAAGATGCCGCCGGGGAGGTGCTGGCGCGCTGGCGCGCCCTGCCCGCGGGCGCACAGGCGCGGATTATCGGCCGCCTGGCCAGGGGTGAGCCGGGCGAGGCGGTGGTGCTGCACACGCCGCTGGGCGGTGAACGGATACTGGAGGAACTGGAAGATGACCCCCTGCCGAGGATCTGCTGATGCCCGTCATCGGCGTGCCCATTGCGCTCCTGCCCGACTCCGGCCGCATCGCAGCCCAAAATCATCAGGGGCCCCGACCAGCGGGGCCCCTGCGGTTTGCGTTGGCGTCCCCAACGGGATTACTCCGCACATCCCTGTGCTCCGCCCCTTCGGGGCCGGCGCCGCTGCGCGGCACCGTTCCCGCGCGCTCCCGGCGCGCGGGTCGAACCCTGCGGGTTCGAATCCGGCTGCGATGCGCAGCCCAAAACCACAAAAGGCCCCGACCAGCGGGGCCTTTTGTGGTTTGCGTTGGCGTCCCCAACGGGATTCGAACCCGTGTCGCCACCTTGAAAGGGTGGTGTCCTAGGCCGTCTAGACGATGGGGACGGAAACTTCTGCCACTGTCTGTTTCATCCGCCCCCTCTCCCTCCAGGAGAGGGTCGGGGTGAGGGGATCAACGCTCCCCCTGTACCCGCCGGGTCCCGGCCGCTACTCTCCCGGATCCTGCCCGCGATCCGGGTAGCGCCGCCGCGGCCCGGCCAGCTGGCAGGCCACCGTGCCCGCCAGCAGGAGCAGAAACCCCACCGGGACCAGGCCGAGTGCCGTGATGCCCAGGCCTTCGGCCCCCTGCCACAGGGCGGTGAAACCCACCCCGAGGCCCGCGGCCACCAGCACGATGCCGGCCCAGACGGTGATGCGGCCCAGGCGGTGCATCAGCGCCCCAAAACGAAGGGGCGGCCCTGCCGCCCCCGCGCGTTCACTCTGGTGGAGCCAGGCGGGATCGAACCGCCGACCTCTACAATGCCATTGTAGCGCTCTCCCAGCTGAGCTATGGCCCCGAAAGAGGCGCGCATTTTACGACAGGCCGCCACGGACCATCAAGCCGCGGCGGCGGCGATGTGGGCCAGGGCCCGGTCGATGCGGGCCAGGGTCCGCTCCCGCCCCAGGAGCTCCAGGGTCACGTCGATGGGCGGCGAGACCGGCCCGCCGGAGACCGCCACCCGCAGAGGCTGGGCCACCTTGCCCAGCTTGAGCCCGGCGGCCTCGGCCACTGCCAGCACCGCCTGGTGCAGGGCCTCCCGCGCCCAGGGCTCGACCCCGGCCAGCCGCGCCCGCAGGGCCTCCAGCACCGGCGCGGTCTCCGGAGTCAGGTTCTTGCGCGCGGCCTTGGGATCGTACTCCTCGAACTCGCGGTAGAAGAACAGGCTGTTGTCGGCCATCTCCACCAGGGTCTTGGCCCGCTCCTGCTGCGCCCGCACCACCTCCACCAGGTCGGGCCCCTGGTCCGGATCCACTCCCCGCTGGCCCAGGTGATAGCTCAGATGATGCGCCACGTGCTCGGGCGGCGAGCGCATGATGTACTGCTGGTTGAGCCACAGCAGCTTGGACGGGTTGAAGGTGGAGGCCGAGGTGTTGACGTCCTTGATGTCGAACAGGGCCAGCATCTCGTCCAGGGAGAAGATCTCCTGGTCGCCGTGGGACCAGCCCAGCCGCACCAGGTAGTTGAGCAGCGCCTCCGGCAGGTAGCCGTCCTCGCGGTACTGCATGACACTCACCGCCCCGTGGCGCTTGGACAGCCGCTTGCCGTCCTCGCCCAGGATCATGGGCACGTGGGCATACACCGGCGGCTCCACCCCCAGGGCACGGAGGATGTTGATCTGGCGCGGCGTGTTGTTGAGGTGATCGTCGCCCCGGATCACGTGGGTGATGTTCATGTCCAGGTCGTCCACCACCACCGTCAGGTTGTACGTGGGCGTCCCGTCGGAGCGGGCGATGATGAGATCGTCCAGCTCGCGGTTGTCGAACACCACCCGCCCGCGAATGAGGTCGTCCACCACCACCTGGCCCTCGGTGGGGTTGCGGAACCGGACCACCGGCTCCACGCCGGGACGCGGCTCGGTCCGGGCCCGGCAGCGGCCGTCGTAGCGCGGCTTTTCCTTGCGCGCCATCTGCTCGGCCCGCAATGCGTCCAGCTCCTCCTTGGTGCAGTAACAGTAGTAGGCGTGACCGCTGTCCAGCAGCTGCCGGATGACCTCGCGGTAGCGCTCCATGCGGTGGGTCTGGAAGAACGGCCCCTCGTCGTACTCCAGTCCCAGCCAGGTCATGCCCTCCAGAATGGCGTTGACCGACTCCACCGTGGACCGCTCCAGGTCGGTGTCCTCGATGCGCAGGATGAACCGGCCGCCGTGCTTGCGGGCATGGAGCCACGAGAACAGCGCCGTGCGGGCGCCGCCGATGTGCAGGTAACCCGTGGGGCTGGGAGCAAAGCGCGTGCGAATGGTCATGTCACCGGACCCTGGTCGACGAGGGGGCGTATTCTAGCAGCCCCCCGGCCGCCCGATCCACGCCGCGCCTTCAGTCCATGACCTGGGGGTCCGGACGCACGCAACGTCCCCTGCAAGGTGGCGAACACTGCGCGAAATCTGCACCGGCCATTGCACCGGAACGCCCGGGTCAGGACGGTGAGAATGTTGGCCTCGTCATCGACGACGAGCAGGGTCCGGTCCATCCCTGCCCTCCTTGCGGGCATCGAGCCCGGCACAGGATTGGGCCACGTCGCGGACGTGGCCGAGCAGCTCGGCCATCTCCCCGGCCGGGCGCGGGGCCGCCAGCAGGTAACCCTGGGCGATGTCACAGCCATGGCGGCACAGAAACTCCAGCTGCTCCCTGGTTTCCACCCCTTCGGCCACCACTTCCAGGCCCAGCTGGTGGCCCAGGGCGATGATGGCCCCGGCCAGGGCCGCACTGTCGTCGTCGCTGAGCACATCGGCCACGAAGGAGCGATCGATCTTCAGCACCTCGATATCGAAGCGGTTGAGGTAGGCCAGCGACGAGTAACCAGTGCCGAAATCGTCCACCGCCACCCGCACCCCCAGGGCCCTGAAGTCGTCCAGGATCGCCGCGGTCCGATCCACGTCACGCATGATGACGCTCTCGGTGATCTCCAGCTCCAGTGCCGCCGGGGGCATGCCGCTCTGCTCCAGGATCTCCTGCACCACCTGCACCAGGCGATGGGAAGCCAACTGGCGGCCCGACAGGTTGACCGCGATGCGGGGGACGGCGATGCCTTCGGCCTGCCAATGGCGGTACTGCTCTGCCACCGCCTGCAGCACCCACTCGCCCACCTGCACGATGAGCCCCGTCTCCTCCAGCAGGGGGATGAAATCGCTGGGCGGCACCAGGCCCTGGTCGCCGTCGGACCAGCGAATGAGTGCCTCGACCCCGCTGATGCGGCGGTTGCGCAGGTCCAGCTGCGGCTGGAAGAACAGCACGAACTCGTCGCGCTCCAGTGCCCCGCGCAATCGTGTCTCCAGGCTCAGCCGGGCCCGGGCCCGCTCGCCCATCTCGCGGGAATAGAACCGACAGGTGTTGGTCCCTTCCTCCTTGGCCCGCATCATCGCGGCATCCGCATTTTGCAGCAGCAGCTTGGGATCGTCGCCGTCGTCGGGAAAACAGGCAGCGCCCACGCTGGCGGTGAGGTAAAGCTCCTGGGCGCCCAGGGTAAAGGGCCGCGCCAGGCATTCCAGGATCTTGTCGGCAATGGGGCCGATATCATTGATGTCGGCCACGTCCGCCAGCAGCACCGCAAACTCGTCGCCGCCGAGGCGGGCCACGGTGTCGCCCTCGCGCACGCTTTTCACCAGCCGGGTTGCCACCTCCCGCAGCAGGTGATCCCCCGCCTCGTGGCCCAGGGATTCGTTGATGCCCCTGAACCGGTCCAGGCCCACGCACAGCACTGCTACGTTACGCCGCTGCCAGCGGGCCCGGGTCAGGGCCTGGGACAGGCGTTCCCCAAGCAGCACCCGGTTGGGCAGCTCGGTGAGGGCATCGTGATGGGCCAGGTAATGGAAGCGCTGTTCCACCTGCATGCGTTCGGTGACGTCCTTGCCGGTGGAGACGTAATGCGTGATGGTGCCGTGACGGTCGATGAGCGGGGTAATGGTCTTCTCCTCGTAATAGAGCCGGCCATCCTTGCGCCGGTTGACGAAGATGTCCGTGAACGGCTGGCCGCTGGCGATGGTCTGCCAGAGCCGGTTGTAGAAGGCCCGCCCCTGCCTGCCCGAGCGCAATACGCGGGGAGTCTGGCCAATCACTTCATCGCGGCTCCAGCCGCTGATTTCCTCGAAGGCGCGGTTGACGTAGACCACCACCCCGCGTGCATCGGTGATCATCACCGCGTCGGCGGTCTGCTCCACCACCTGGGCCAGGCTCTCGCGCTCGCCTTCGTCGGCCCGCCGGGCGCTGATGTCGCGCACCACCGCCACGAAACCCGTTTCCCCTTCCAGCCCCAGCGGTCCCACCGAGACCTCCAGGGGAATGTCGCTGCCGTCGGCGCGCCGGCCCACCGCCTCGCACGGACCCGGGGATCCCGCATCGGAAGCCCCCTGCGCCAGCCATGACCGCAGGAGACTGCCGGGCTCGCCGTCGGCGGGCGCCATGAGCCGTCCCACGGGCATCCCCAGCACGGCCTCGGCGTTGAACCCGAATATCCCTTCCGCCGCCTGGTTGAAGCCGGTGATCTCGCCGCGGCCGTTGACCGTGATG
>JALUTW010000517.1 GCA_027021685.1 Chromatiales bacterium
CAGGTCCAGCGACTTGCCCGTGTTGACCAGGTTGCCCTGGGTATAGATCTTCTCCGTCGCCACGGCCTTGACCCCGGTGCCCAGGGACAGCCCCGAGGGCAGCTCGGTGTTCTGGCTGGACTGGGCGCCCACCTGGCGCACGTTCTGGTACAGAAGGTCCTGGAACACCGCCCGGCTGCGCTTGAAGCCGGTGGTGTTGACGTTGGCCAGGTTGTTGGAGATGACCGCCATGCGCAGCTGCTGCGCCTCGAGGCCGGTCTTGGCAATCCACAGTGGTGAGGTCATGGTCCCGTCCGTCCTCCTGTCGCGGGCGGCTCAGCCGCCGCCCCGTCGGTTGGTCTGCCTGTGAAATAGCACGAAGCGTGCCAGCCGCCACGCACCCGTCAGCCCAGGCGCATGAGCTCGGTGGTACGCTCCTCGTTCTGCTCGGCGGCCTGCATGAGCTTGACCTGCAGCTCGAAGCTGCGCTGCAGGGTGAGCATGCTCACCATGGCCTCGATGCTGTTGACGTTGCTCTGCTCCAGGGCGCCGGCCACCACCCGCACCGAGGCATCGGGCTCGGCGGCAAGGCCGTTCCGCAGGCGGAACAGGCCGTCCTCCCCCCGGACCAGCTCCTCCACCGGCGGACGCACCAGCTTGATGCGGTCCACCACGGTGAGCGTGTTGGCCGCCTGGCCCAGGCCGCGCACCGATACCGCGCCGTCGGCACCGATCTCCAGCTTCTCGTAGGGCGGCACCGCCAGGGGCCCGTCGGCGCCCAGCACCGGCCGGCCGCCGGCGGCGAGGAGCTGGCCGCCGGGCCCCAGATGCAGGTTGCCGGCGCGGGTGTAGGCCTCGGTGCCATCGGCCGCCTGCACCGCGATCCAGCCCTCGCCGTCGATGGCGATGTCCAGGTCGCGGCCGGTGCGGCCGATGGTCCCCGGGGTGAAATCCACCCCGGGACGCTCGTCCATGGCATAGACCCGGCTGGGCAGCCCGGGCCCGAACAGGGGCATGCTGCGGAAGCTGTTGAGGTCGGCGCGGAAGGCCGTGGTGTTGGCGTTGGCCAGGT
>JALUTW010000518.1 GCA_027021685.1 Chromatiales bacterium
GTCCAGGGCATCACCGTCACCGAGGTCAAGGGCTTCGGCCGGCAGAAGGGCCACACCGAGCTGTACCGCGGCGCGGAGTACGTGGTGGACTTCCTGCCCAAGGTGAAGATCGAGGCCGTCGTCACCGACGAGATGGCGGACCAGGCCATCGAGGCCATTTCCAAGGCCGCCAACACCGGCAAGATTGGTGACGGCAAGATCTTCGTGTTGAACGTCGAGCAGGCGGTCCGCATCCGCACCGGCGAGTCCGGTGCCGATGCCCTGTAACGGCCAACCGAAGGAGAGAGAGATCATGAGTATGAAAAAAATCTTTCACGCGCCGGCCATCGCGGCCCTGCTCCTGCCCTCGGTGGCCTTTGCCGAGGACAAGCTGAGTGCGGGCGACACCGCCTGGATGCTCACCGCGACTGCGCTGGTGCTGTTCATGACCATTCCCGGCCTGTCGCTGTTCTACGCCGGCATGGTGCGGGCCAAGAACGTCCTGTCGGTCCTCATGCAGTGCTTCGCCATCACCGCCCTGATGACCGTGCTGTGGGCCCTGTACGGCTACAGCATTGCCTTCGGCGGCGAAGGGGCGTTCTGGGGCGGCCTGTCCAAGGCCTTTCTCGCAGGGGTCACCGTGGACAGCCTGAGCGGCACCATTCCCGAGACGGTCTTCATGACCTTCCAGATGACGTTCGCCATCATCACCCCGGCGCTCATCGTGGGCGCGTTTGCCGAGCGCATGAAGTTCTCGTCCATGCTGTGGTTCATGGCCATCTGGCTGACGGTGGTGTATGCGCCCATCGCCCACTGGGTCTGGGGTGACGGCGGCTGGCTGGGCGACAAGAGCATCCTCGACTTCGCCGGCGGCACCGTGGTGCACATCAATGCCGGTATCGCTGGCCTGGTGGCGGCCATCATGCTGGGCAAGCGCAAGGGCTACCCGCAGACGCCCATGCCGCCGCACAACCTGGGCTATACCATCGTCGGCGCCGCCATGCTGTGGGTGGGCTGGTTCGGGTTCAACGCCGGTTCCGAGCTGGCGGCCGACGGCACCGCCGGCATGGCCATGGCGGTGACCCAGATCGCCACCGCCGCCGCGGCCCTGGCCTGGATGTTCTCGGAGTGGATCTCCCACGGCAAGCCCAGCGTGCTGGGCATCGCCTCCGGCGCCGTGGCCGGCCTGGTGGCCATCACGCCCGCTTCGGGTACCGCCGGACCCATGGGCGCGCTGGCCATCGGTGCGGCTTCGGGCGTGGGCTGCTTCTTCGCCGCCACCAAGCTCAAGCGCGCGCTGGGCTACGACGACTCGCTGGACGTGTTCGGCGTGCATGCGGTGGGTGGCATCATCGGCGCCATCCTCACCGGCGTGTTCTGTGCCCCCAGCCTGGGCGGTGCCGGCTTCGGCGAGGGCATCGACAGCATCGGCGCCCAGGTGGGCGTGCAGATCCTCGGCGTGGCTGCCACCGTCATCTACACCGGCGTGGTGACGTTCGTCATTCTCGGCGTGCTCAAGGCCCTCATCGGCCTGCGGGTCACCGAGGAGCAGGAGGAAGAAGGCCTGGACCTGGCCATGCACGACGAGCGCGGCTACATCCTGTAACGCCGTTCACTTCGGCCGTTGCGAGGGCGCCTGCGGGCGCCCTCTTTATTTACTCGTCCAAAAAACGGTGACAAACGGGAATCATTTGTCACCGGCTCCCCTGTTTGCGCACAATGGGTGGTGGAAACCACCGGAGGTTGCGATGCCCATCCTGACCTTGCAGGCCCTCACGGTCCACGGCGTGGGACCGGTGGATCTCACCGTCGGCCCGGGGGAGGTGGCGGGTCTCACCGGCCCGTCCGGGGCCGGCAAGACCCTGCTGCTGCGCGCGGTGGCCGACCTGGTGCCCCACGGGGGCGAGGCGCTGCTGGACGGGGTGCCTGCCACGGCCATGCCGGCCCACCGCTGGCGCGCGCAGGTGGGCTGGTTGCCGGCGGAGAGTCCCTGGTGGCATGACACCGTGGGCGAGCACTTCACGCCCTGTCCCGGCGTGGACTTCACCGTGCTGGGATTGCCGGCGGCGGCGGGGGCCTGGCAGGTGTCGCGCCTGTCCACGGGGGAGAAGCAGCGGCTGGCCCTGCTGCGGCTGCTGTGCCGCGGCCCGGCCGCGCTGCTGCTGGATGAGCCCACATCCGGGCTGGATGCCACCGCCACCCGGCGGGTGGAGCACCACGTGCGCGAATATCTTGCCGCCCGCCAGGCCCCGGTGATCTGGGTGTCTCATGATCAGGAACAGCTCGCCCGGGTGGCGGACACCATCTATATATTGGAAGGAGGCGCACTGGCGCCGTTGTCCCGGCCCCGGCATGAGAGCGCGCGAGAGGGCACATGGCGGCCGTGAACATCATCGATCTCACACCCCTGGACCTGGCCCTGGCGGCGGTGCTGGTACTGGCCCTGGCCGCCACCAGCACCTGGCTGCGACTGGGCCTGGGCCGCCAGCTCATCGTCTCGGGGATCCGCACCGCGGTGCAGCTCCTGCTGGTGGGCCTGCTGCTCAAGGTGGTGTTCGATGCCGACCGCCTGCTGTGGGTGGCGCTCATGGCCGGCGTGATGCTGGCCGTGGCCGGGCGTGAAGTGATGAGGCGCCAGCGCCGGCGCTTCGCCGGGCCCTGGGGCTATGCCCTGGGCACCGTGTCCATGTTCATCTCCGCCTTCTCGGTCACGGTGCTGGCCCTGGTGGCGGTGGTGGGCACGCATCCCTGGTGGGAGCCACAGTATGCCATCCCGTTGCTGGGCATGATGCTGGGCAACACCATGAACGGCGTGGCCCTGGCCCTGGACCGGCTCACCGCGGCGGCCTGGGACCGGCGCGACGTCATCGAGGCCCGGCTGGCCCTGGGCGAGACGCCTGTCCAGGCCACGGCCGGGATGCGCCGCGAGGCGGTGCGGGTGGGGCTGACTCCCATCATCAATGCCATGGCCGCGGCCGGCATCGTCAGTCTCCCCGGCATGATGACGGGCCAGATTCTGGCCGGTGCCCCGCCCTGGACCGCGGTCAAGTACCAGGTGCTCATCATGTTCATGATCGCGGGCGGCACCGGCTTCGCCACCCTGGCTGCGGTGGCCCTGGGCACCCGGCGCCTGTTCGACGCGCGCGAGCGCCTGCGCCTGGAGCGGCTGAGCCATGGCTAGGCGTGCGGGTCTGGTGATCCTGCTTGGCTGTCTGGCCGGCGCCGCCGCGGCGGGGGAGATCTACCGCTGGACCGATGCCGAGGGCAATGTGCACTTCGGTGACCGCCCGCCGGACCAGGACCGGGCGCAGAAGCTGGATCTTCGCACCCGCCCGGGAGACGCCGCTGCGGCCCGCCGGCGCCTGGAGCGGGAGCAGCGCCTGCTGCGGGCCTTCGAGGAGGAACGCCGGCTCCGGGCCAGGGCACGGCAACAGGCGGCCGAAGCCGAACGGCGGCGCCGGCGCAACTGCGAGAAGGCGCGGGAGGTCCTGAGGGAATACCGCGAGGCCACCTATCTCTACGACGAGAATCCCGACGGCAGCCGGCGGATCCTCTCCCACGAAGAACGCGCCGAAGCCGAGCGCGAGGCCCGGGCCCAGGTCAGGCACTGGTGCGGCGAAGGCTAGCCTTCAGCCTTCAACGCAAGGGCCGCAAAGGGGATTTGCAATTCGGAGGACAGAAGACGGGGGACGGAGGACAGACGGGCGCAGGGTGTGATGGCGAAGCCATCGCGCCGGCGCATGGCAGGTCGCCGCTGCGGTGCGACCGCTGCGCGCTCGCACCCTACGGGCGCTGGAATTTCACCGATGTCGATTTTGTTTCAACTGCCACAACAGCCTCTGCGTCCTCTGCGTCTCCGCGCCTCTGCGTTGGGATCACGTGCCTGAAATCAGATCCGCGCGGTGCGGTTGTCCAGCCACACCATGCGGGTCTGTCTTCGCGCCGGGGGCGGCGCTCCTGCAGGTGTTGTCCCGGATGCAGGAGCGGCCCGGTCAGAGGACAGACGGCAGAAAACAGAGGACAGAAGGGCACAGGTTGCGGTGGCTTCGCCGGCACATCCCATGCAGCCGAACCTGATTCCAATTCAACAAGAATCTCTGCGTCCTCTGCGTCTTTGCGTCTCTGCGTTGGGATCACGTGGCCGAAACCGGATCTGCGAGGCGCGGATGCGCAACCGCGACCCTGCGGGTTCCGTCACGCTATCCGCCGGCCTGTGACGACAGCAGCCGGGCCATGAACGGCGGCGTGGCGAGGGCGCCGGCGTGGACGTCCTCGTTGTAGTAGAACGTCTCGAACGGGCGTGCGGCGGCGTCCTCGCGGCGGAACGAGCACAGGTCCACGCCCTTGCCCGCCAGGGTGGCGCTCCACCAGCCGCTGGGATAGACCGGCTGTGGGAAGTAAAGGGTGTGCACGGTGTCGAACCCGGCCCCGGCCATGGCCCGGTGCATGCCCTGGATGATGTCCTGGTGGTACAGGGGGGACTCGCTCTGCTGGACGATGATGCCGCCCGGTCCCAGGGCGCGCAGGCAGTCGCGGTAGAAGGGCTCCTGGAACAGCCCCTCGGCGGGGCCGATGGGATCGGTGCTGTCCACGATGATGACATCGTAGCTGCCGGCCGCCGCCTCCTGCACCCAGCGGATGCCGTCGGTGAAATGGAACCGCGCCCGCGGGTCGTCGTTGGCCGTGCACAGCTCGGGAAAGTACTGCTCGGCCAGGCGCGTCACCCGCTCGTCGATCTCCACCTGCTCGGCCAGCTCCACGTCCGGGTGCTTGAGCACCTCGCGCAGGGTGCCGCAGTCGCCGCCGCCGATGATGAGCACGCGCCGCGGCGCGGCATGGGTGAACAGGGCCGGATGCGCCATCATCTCATGGTAGAGGAAGTTGTCCCGCGCCGAGAGCATGATGAACCCGTCGATCACCATCAGGTTGCCGTAGTACCCGGTGTCGTAGATGGCGATGCGCTGGTAAGGGGTCTGCTCCTCGTGCAGCTTGCGCCCCGGGCCCAGGCGCAGGGAGAACGCGGATCCCCCTTCCTCGCAGGGTTCGGTGAACCAGTGGTCCTGATCGATGTGCATGGCGTGCCCCCCGTGAAAAGGGGGTGAAAGATAGCCCACGGCGGCGGCGCGGGCAAGGCGCCGCCGCCGCGGGGCTCAGGCCTGCCGCCAGCGCCGGGCCACGCCGGCCGCGGCCAGGGCCAGCAGCAGGGGCAGGAGCGGGTCGAAGGTGCCGTTGCCCAC
>JALUTW010000519.1 GCA_027021685.1 Chromatiales bacterium
TTCACCGGCCTGGGTTAGAATCACCACCACCGCGGCGCGCGAGGCGCCATTCTAGCCAACCCCGAGCCGTTTGACCTCATCTGCGCCACAAGGCCCGACCCGCGTGCTGGTGATCCGCGCCGGCCAGGTGGGGGATACCGCCTACGCCTCCAGCATCATCGAGCCGCTGCGCGCGCACTACGGACCCGACGTGGCCATCGACTGGCTGGGCAAGACCGGCATCGTCCGCCTGTTCGCCCGCGATCCGCGGGTGCGCCACCTCTTCGAAGTGGACAGCCGCCGCACGCCGCTGGCTTTCAATCCGGGCAAGCTGCGGGTGCTGGCCCACGCCCTGCGCGAGCCCTACGACCTTGCCGTCAACCTGGAGCTGGGCGGCATCTTCAACGGACTCATGCGCCTGCTGCCGGCCCGGCGCAAGGTGGGCATGCCCTACCGCTTCTTCGCCGAGCCGCCGGAGGCCCATGCGGTGGACAACCTGAAGCTCATCTACGCGGACTTCCTGCCACCGGAGATCGTCGATACCGCTGCCCCCTCCCTGCGCGGCACGCCGGCGGCGGAAGTGCGGGAACGCCTGGGCCTGCCGGAGAACTACCTGGTGCTGGTCCCCGCCAACAGCCACCTGGGCCGCCGGCGCGCGCTCAACCACCGCGCCTGGCCCCCCGGCCACTGGCGGGACCTCATCCACCGGCTGGCCGGGGCCGGCGAGACCGCCGTGCTCGCCGGCGGGACGTCCGACCGGGAGTTCATCGCCTCCCTGGGCCCGTTCCCCCCCGGCGTGCACGACCTGTCCGGGCGCACGGACTTTCCCGACCTCATCGGCCTCATCGCGGGCGCCCGGGCGGTGGTGGCCACGGACACCGGCCCGGCCCACATCGCCGGGGCGGTGGGCACGCCGGTCGTCGTTCTCATCGGCCCCACCCACCCGGCCCGCACTGCGCCCTACCGCACCGGCACGAACCAGGTCACGATCCTGCGTGCCGGGCTGCCGTGCAGCCCGTGCTATCATACGCCGGCCCTGGCGGCATGCACCCGCAACGCCTGCATGGAGGC
>JALUTW010000520.1 GCA_027021685.1 Chromatiales bacterium
GCGCCCAGCGGCCAGCAGCTAGCGGCCAGCACCTGCCACCACGTGCAGGTACCCCAGCTCCTTGTACAGGTTGATCTGGGCCGGGCCGGCGGGAGCCACGTCCACGTAGTCGGGGAAGTCCTCGGGGTCGACGCCGTGCCACTGGGCGTAGGTGCCGCACACGTGCAGGGTTACGCCCTGGTCCTGCACCAGCGAGCGGGTGATGCGGTGCACCCTGGCCTCGGCGGAGGCGCGTTCCCTGGTCAGGGCGAACTGCTCGCTGCCGTGGCTGACCACGGCCACCGGCAGGTGCGGGAATTTCCGGCGCAGGCGGGCGATGTCGTCGCGCACCCGGGGCAGCATGTGGCGCAGGGCGGTGGCATCGCCCACGAGTTCGAACACCACCCCCTCGGGCGGTGACGGCATGGCCATGATCTCGTCGACGCTGACCGCCTCCGCCATGCACGGCGGCACCACCACCAGTGCGGCCAGCAGCAGTGCGGTGCGCATCCCTCGCTCCCGGAACGGCGGCCTCAGCCGCCCGTCTGGGACATGAACCGCACCACCTTCTCCGGCGTGTCGCGGAACTCGTGGCGCTCCGGCTTCAGGGCGATGGCGCGGCGGATGTGTTCCTGCAGCTCGGCGTCGCTGATGCCTGCGCGCAGCAGCGGGCGCAGGGCATAGCGGTCGTCCTGGCCCAGGCACAGGTACAGGGTGCCGTCGGCGGCCAGGCGCACGCGGTTGCAGGTCTCGCAGAAATGCTGCGAGATGGGCGTGATGAAACCGATGCGCAGGTCGGTGCCGGCCACCTGCACGTAGCGGGCGGGACCGCCACCGGGCATGTGGGCCGGAATGAGCTGGTAGCGCCGTTCCAGGCGGGCGCGGACCTCGCCCAGATCCATGTACCGGTCGCTGGCCGCGCGGCCGGTGTCCCCCACGGGCATGGTCTCGATGAAGCGCAGGGTGAAGCCGTGCTCCAGGCAGAAGGCCAGCATGTCCTCCACCTCGTGGTCGTTGACCCCGCGCATGACCACCATGTTGATCTTCACCGGGGCGAAACCCGCCTCG
>JALUTW010000521.1 GCA_027021685.1 Chromatiales bacterium
CGCCCCCGGTGCCCGCGCCCCGCACGGCGTCCACCAGGATGACCGCACCCCCGGGATCCAGGTGGTGGACGAGACGGGCGCCGGGCCGGTCCAGCTTGCCCAGCCGCACCCGCTCCCGCACCCCGGGGCGTGCGGCCAGTGCGTCCACCACCCGCCAGCCCAGGTCGTCGCCCGGGGCCGGCGAACCGATGCCGATGACCGTGGCCCCGGCATCCGCCGCGGCTTGCGGCCCCGCCTCCTGCACCCTGCCGTCCCGGGCCACCGTGAGATGGAGGAAATGGGTGGCGCAGGAGATGCATGGATCGTAGTTGCGGATGATGGTCTCCGCATCGCGGCGGATGGCATCGGCGTCGCGTGCCAGCCCCAGCCGTTGCAGAGTGCGGCGCAGGTCGGCCTCCATGCGGGCCTGGTTCTGGCTCGTGGGCGGCACGATGCGGGCCGCGGCCACGGTGCCGTCCGCCCGCAGGTCGTAGCGGTGCCACAGCACCCCGCGCGGGGCCTCGGTGCAGCCGAAGCCGATGCCGGCCCGCGGCGATGCCGGCGAGTGCGGGGCATCGGGCACCGCGTAGTCCGCCAGCAGCCGCCGGGCCTCGTGCACCGCATAGAGGATCTCCACCGCCCGGGCCACGATGCTGTGGTACATGTTGGCCGAGGGCCAGGTGATCCCGGTCTCGCCCGCCACCCTCGCCACCTGTGCCGGGAGGCGGTCGTGGCACAGGTTCATTCTTGCCAGCGGTCCCACCAGGTAGGGCTGGCCGTGGAGCAGGCAGTGCAGGGCGGTGGAGTACGGCACCTGGTGTTCCTCGAAGTGGTGCTCCCAGTCACTGATGTCGATGTCCAGGCCCTCGCTGCTGCACAAGCGGGTGCCCATGATGGGGTAAGCGTCGCCCTCATCCACCGCCACCGAGGTGAAGTCGTCCGCCACCTGCGGCAGCGGCAGTCCCGCGCACCAGCGCACCAGGGCCTCGGCCTGTTCCACCGCCTGGTCCAGCTCCTCCTTGAGGGCCGCCACCGCCGCCGGTTCGGGCGCACGGTGAAAGCCGCCCG
>JALUTW010000522.1 GCA_027021685.1 Chromatiales bacterium
CGCCGCCTCCGCGCCTCCCGGCCGCCAGCCCCCGGTCACCCGCACCGCCATGACCATTGAGCGGGCGCGCGAGCTGCTGGCCCAGCACGTGGCCCTGGGCAGCGGCTACAACCGCAACGCGGCCCGGCTGGTGCTGGCCGAGGTCCAGCGGGAGCACGGCCAGGCGGCGGTGGACGCCCTCATCGTGGAGCTGGACCTGGCCGCCCACTTTGGTTTCCGCCCCGGGCACCCCATTAAGATATGAAAGCCGGCACCCCCGGCGGGTGCCAGCGGTTCACCGACTTGCCAGGGGGGATGACGCCATGCAACTGCCGCTCCAGATCACCTTCCGTCACATGCCGCAGTCGGAGGCCATGGAGGCCCGCATCCGCGAGCTGGCGGCCAGGCTGGACCGTTTCTACGACCACATCATGAGCTGCCGGGTGGTGGTGGAACCGGCGGGCAGGCACCACCACAAGGGCAAGCTGTACCACGTGCGCATCGACGTCACCGTGCCGGGCAAGGAGCTGGTGGTCAACCACCTGCCGGAGGACCACCACGAGTACGAGGATGCCTACGTCTCCATCCGCGACGCCTTCGACGCCATGCGCCGGCAGCTCGAGGACTATGCCCGCATCCGCCGCCGCGAGGTCAAGCACCACGAGCCCCCGCCCCAGGGCCACGTGAGCGAGATCTATCCGCCGGAGGATTACGGCATGATCACCACCCCCGACGGGCGCGAGATCTACTTCCACCGCAACAGCGTGGTGGACGGCGACTTCGACAAGCTGGAGATCGGCGACGAAGTGCGCTTCACCGAGGAGCAGGGCGCCAAGGGGCCGCAGGCGTCCACCGTGCACGTGGTGCGCCGGCGCAACCACCGCAGCGCCGCCCGGCCCGGCGCCTAGCGGGATATTTTCAGCAGCCCGCCAAACAACTGGAGCTATGCTCGAAACTGGTGTACGGGAGTGATTGAAGAAGGCGGCGTACCCTGCTGAGATCGGTTTTGGAGAACTGATAAACAGCAGAGGAGGTACGCCACCATGAGCAAAGATAACGTAGTTGCC
>JALUTW010000523.1 GCA_027021685.1 Chromatiales bacterium
CACCAGGACGCCGGCCTGCCGGGTCTCGACCTCGCGGGCGATGGTGGCCGCCGGTGATCCCTCCAGCAGCTCCAGGACGCCGGGCCGCAACCCCAGGGCCGCCAGTCGCGACTCCAGCCGGTTGCGCAGCTGGAGCTCGGCCTGGAGGTCCCGCTGTTCCGCGCTGTGCAGGGCCAGGTCACCGTAGGACTCGTCGTTGACCAGGATGGCCGAGCGGGCCGGGTAGACGTGCAGCGCCACCAGGCGCCCGCCGAAACAGTGGGCCAGGCGGGCGGCCCGGCGCAGCACCGGCTCCAGGCACTCCGACTCGTCCACCGCGGCGATGATCAGTGCGTCTTCGTCAGACATGGCTTTTGACCTGATGGGTTGATACGGGCTCAATCATACCCTGCTCCGGAGGCCGGCGCAGGCCTCATCCGGGGGCGTGCTCGTCCACGCAGCTCCCCTGCTCCACCTGGATGGTCGAGTGCCGGATGCCGAACCGCTCCGCCAGCACCCGCTTGACCTCGTGCAGGACCGCGGTGCAGTCGGCGCCTTCATCGATACGCACGTGCAGGGTCAGCAGCGGGCGCTCCGGCGTCAGCGACCAGACGTGAACGTGGTGGATGTCCTGGATCGCCGGACTGGAGTCGCGCAGGGTCGCGCGCAGCAGCGCCACGTCCACGTCCTGCGGTGTGCCTTCCAGCAGCACGTGGGCCGACTCCCGCACCACGAACCAGGCGCTGCGCAGGATCAGCAGGGCCACCACGACCGACAGCAGCGGATCCACCGGCGTCCAGCCGGTCAGCAGAATCACCACCGCGGCGGTGATGGCCGCCACCGAGCCCAGCAGGTCGCCCAGCACGTGGACCGCGGCACCGCGCAGGTTGAGGTTGGTGCGGGCCCCGGGATGCAGCACGGCAAAGGCGACGATGTTCACCAGCAGCCCCAGCACCGCCACCACCAGCATGAGGTCACCCAGGATCTCGTGCGGGGCCAGCAGGCGCTGCACCGCCTCCACCAGGATCCAGCCCACGATGGCGACGAAGGCCAGCCCGTTGACGAATGCCGCCAGGATCTGGAGACGGTGGTAGCCGTAGGAGCGCAGCGCATCGGCGGGCCGGCGCCCCATGCGGGCCGCCATGAAGGCCATGGCCAGGGCCGCGGTGTCGGTGAGCATGTGCCCGGCGTCCGCCAGCAGCGCCAGCGACCCCGAAATCAGCCCGCCGATGATCTCCGCCACCATGAAACCACCCGTGAGCACCAGCGCCACCAGCATGCGGCGCTCGTCGGAGGAAGCATGATCGTGGCCGTGCCCAGGCATTCCGATGTCCCGCTCGTCACCGCCCCCGCAGTGGAGGTCCGGTGAACGCCACGACCCGGGCAACGGCGGTCGCTTCGGAATCCCCCCGTCCCCCGGAATGAGCCTGGGCCCGTTCGGCCCGCCACTCGCCCGGCGGGTGACCCCGGGTCTCGCCAGCGGGAAGCGCGGCGGCTATGCTGTGTACGCCGACCCCGGAACCCCTCACTGGACCGAATTCGCCGTGCCCTTGAAACTCAATCTCGACCTGCCCCGCCGCCTGCTGGGCCTGCCGCCGCGCAAGCGGAGTTTCATCCTCGCCCTCGGCGGAGGGGGCGGGCGCGGGCTGGCCCACCTCGGGGTACTGCAGGCCCTGGAGGAACACGGGCTGCGTCCGGATGCCATCGTGGGCACCAGCATCGGCGCCCTGTTCGGGGCCATGTATGCCCTGGAACCCGACATCGAGCGGGTCAGGGAAAAGGTGGAGGCCTTTCTCAACTCCGAGGCCTTCGACCAGCTGGGCCTGCCCATGCTGAGCGAGGCCGAGACCACCGATCAGACCTGGCTCGGTCGGCTCACCGCCGCCGCCCGCCAGTCGGTGCTCTACGCCCGCGCGGCCCGCGGCATCGCCCTGGTGGAATCCCACAAGCTGTTCCAGGTGGTCACCGCCCTGTGCGGCAACGTGCACCTGGAGGACACCGACATTCCCCTGCACGTGACCGCGGTGAGCTTTCCCCATGGCGAGGTGGAGCTGTTCTCCCGCGGCGACATGGTGGCGGCCATCGCGGCCAGCATGGCCATTCCCGGCGTGTTCGAGCCGGTGGAGCTGGCCGGCCGCCAGTACGTGGACGGCGGTGTCGCCAGCGAGCTGCCCGCCCGCGAGGCGCGCAACCTGGCCCGGCCCGACCAGGCCGTGATCGCGGTGGACGTGGGAGCCCGTCCCGACCCGGCCCACCCTCCCCGCAGTGTCATCGGCATGCTGGACTGGGCCATGCGGGTCAAGTCCTTCTACCTGCGCCAGTACAAGTCCGATTTCGCCGACCTGGTGGTGTGCCCGGTACCGGGCTTTCGCCAGTGGAACGATTTTTCCCATCCGGATCAGGAGATCGAACGCGGCCACCAGTCCATGCTGGAACACCTGCCCGTGCTGCACCGCATGCTGGGCCGTTGAGCCGTCACCGGATCACCAGGTACAGGGCGCCGTCGCCGCGGCGGATGTTGAGCAGCAGGCCGTCACGCCCCTGGCGCACCGCACGCTTCACGTCGGCAACCGACTTCACCCGCTGCCGGTTGACCGAGACGATGATATCGCCCTTGCGCAGACCGGCGACCCAGGCCGGGCTGCCGCGCTTCACCTCCAGCACTTCCACCCCTTCCACCTGGCCGGCCAGGGGATGGCCAGGCTCGATGGCCCCCAGCACCGCGCCGTCGAGGCGGGGATCGATGGCCCCGGCCCGGGCCCGCTCCTGGCTGCGCTCGCGGATCCTGACCTTCACCGTACGGCGGCGGCCGTCGCGGATGATCTCGATGCGGGCCTCGGCGCCCACCCGCAGCAGGCCGATGGCGTTGCGCAGGTCGGCGGCATTGTCGATGGACTCGCCGTTGACCTTCACCACCACGTCGCCCTCCTTGAGCCCCGCCCGGTCCGCCGGTGAACCCGGAATGACCTGGGTGATGACCGCACCCCGTGCCCGCCGGAGGCCGAAGGCCCGGGCCAGGTCCGGGGTCACGTCCTGGATGTAGACTCCGAGCTGTCCCCGCCGCACCTCGCCGTAGCGGATGAGCTGTTCCATGATGTTGCGGGCCATGTTGCTGGGAATGGCGAACCCGATGCCCACGTTGCCGCCGGCCGGCCCCACGATGGCGGTGTTGATGCCCACCAGCCTGCCGTCCAGGTCCACCAGCGCCCCGCCCGAGTTGCCGGGATTGATGGAGGCATCGGTCTGGATGAAGTCCTCGTAGCCCTCGATGCCCAGTCCCGACCGGCCCAGGGCGCTGACGATGCCCGAGGTCACGGTCTGCCCCAGGCCGAAGGGGTTGCCGATGGCGACCACGAAATCGCCCACTTCCAGTGCATCGGAATCCCCGAAGGGCAAGGCCGTGAGGCCCCGGGCCTCGATCTGGATCACCGCCAGGTCCACCTCGGGATCGGTGCCCACCACCCGGGCCTGGAAGTGGCGCCCGTCACGCAGGGTGACGCTGATCTCGTCGGCCTTGTCGATCACGTGATTGTTGGTGAGGATATAGCCCTTGTCCGCGTCCACGATGACCCCCGAGCCCAGTGACTGGGATTCGCGTTCCAGCGGTACGTCCGGGATGTCGAAGAAACGGCGGAAGAAGGGGTCCGAAAACAGCGGGTTCTCCTCCACCCGGATGGTGGAGCGGGTGGAGATGTTCACCACCCCGGGAAGCGCCTTCTTGAGCATGGGGGCCAGGGTGGGCTTGTGCCCCTCCCTCCCCATGAGGAAAGGCGGGGCCGCCGGGGCGGCGGCCACGGCCAGGATCAGCACGGCGGCACAGGCGAAGCGGAGGATCCGGATGGCCGGGGGTGTGTGCATGGCTTCGTCTCCCTGTGGTTTTCGGCGCTGGCGGAGGTTTCCCTGTTCCCCTGTGATGGGGTAAGGTGGAGCAAAATCAAGCCGGTGTCACCGCATGTTCCCTCTGCGCGATACGGTCCCCCGACATTACCCGCCCCTGGTCGTCTGGTCCCTGATCCTGATCAACGGCGCCATCTTTCTCTTCCAGTCCGGCCTGCCGCCGGAACAGCAGGAGTGGCTGGTGCGCCACTGGGGCCTGGTTCCGGCCCGCTACACCGACCCGGTGTGGGCCGTCATCAACGGGCTCGACCCCGGCAATCGCCTGCCCTTCATCACCAACGCCTTTCTCCACGGCGGCTGGCTGCACCTCCTCGGCAACATGTGGACCCTGTGGCTGTTCGGCAGCGCCGTGGAGGATCGCCTGGGCATGGTCCGGTTCATCCTGTTCTACCTCGCCTGCGCCCTGCTGGCCAGCGTGACCCACTATCTTTTCAACGCCACCTCCCGGATCCCGGCCATCGGCGCCTCCGGGGCCATCGCCGGCATCATCGGTGCCTACTCCATGCTGTTCCCCAGGGCGCGCATCATCGTGCTGGTGCCGGTGCTGTTCCTGCCCTTTTTCTTCGAACTGCCGGCGGCGGTGTTCGCCGGCCTGTGGTATCTGCTGCAGATCCTGCAGGGGGCCGGCGAGCTGCTGGCCCCGCGGCTGGGCGGCGGCGTGGCCTGGTGGGCCCACATCGGCGGCTTCGTCGCCGGCGTGGTCCTCATCCACTTTATCCGGCTGCCCCACCGGCGCTACCATCGGGACCAGGGGATCTTCGGCCACGGGCCCCGCGGCGAACGCCGGTAACCGGGCTGCATCTCAACCGGGGAAACATCGATGGACGCGAACTGGATGGACCTCTTCTGGCTGTTCTTCATCCTCTCGGCGCTGCAGCCGGTCCTCCACCAGCGCATGCTGGAGGCGGCCCGCCAGCGCAAGATCTCCCGCATCGAGCAGCAGCGCGGCTCGCGCCTCATCGTCATGGTGCACCGCCAGGAGACCATGCGCCTGCTGGGCTTCCCGCTCATGCGCTACATCGACATCCAGGACTCGGAGGCCGTGCTGCGGGCCATCCACATGACCGACGACGACCTGCCCCTGGACCTGGTGCTGCACACGCCCGGCGGACTGGTCCTGGCCTCGCTCCAGATCGCCCGCGCCATCAAGCAGCACAAGGGCAAGGTCACGGTCTTCGTCCCCCACTACGCCATGTCCGGCGGCACCCTCATCGCCCTGGCCGCCGACGAGATCGTCATGTCCCCCCACGCCGTGCTGGGCCCGGTGGACCCGCAGCTCGGCGAGTTCCCGGCGGCCTCCCTGGTCAAGGTGGCC
>JALUTW010000524.1 GCA_027021685.1 Chromatiales bacterium
CGAGGGGGTGCGCGCGCACCTGGAATTCTACCGGCGGCGGGTGGTGCCCGAGGTGCGCGACACCGACCAGGAATTCATCTGCGACGATGCCGTGGCCCTGGCCAACCTGGGGCTGTTCCGGGGCCTGACGGTCACCGTTTCCCACCCCCTGCTCCCGGCGGGCCTGCTCGTGACCGGCAGCGGCTGAGCGGCCAGCACCCGGCGGCCGGCGAATGCCGGCCGCCAAAGAAAACGCCCCCGTGTTGGGGGCGTTTCCATGCGGTGACCGCCGTCCGGCGGCTTGCATGCCCTCTTACATGCTGTAGTACATGTCGAACTCCACCGGATGGGTGGTCATGTTGAGGCGCTGCACCTCTTCCATCTTGAGCTCGATGTAGCCGTCGATGGCGTCGTCGGTGAACACGCCGCCGGCCTTGAGGAAGTCGCGGTCGGCGTCCAGCTCCGCCAGGGCCTGCTCCAGCGAGCTGCACACGGTGGGGATGCCCTCCAGCTCCTCCGGCGGCAGGTCGTAGAGGTTCTTGTCCATGGCCTCGCCCGGATCGATCTTGTTCTGGATCCCGTCCAGGCCGGCCATGAGCATGGCGGCGAAGGTGAAGTACGGATTGCCGCAGGAGTCGGGGAACCGCACCTCGATGCGGCGCGCCTTGGGGCTGGCCACGTAGGGGATGCGGATGGAGGCGGAACGGTTGCGGGCCGAGTAGGCCAGCAGCACCGGCGCCTCGAAGCCCGGCACCAGGCGCTTGTAGCTGTTGGTGGAGGCATTGGTGAAGGCGTTGAGCGCCCGCGCGTGCTTGATGATGCCGCCGATGTACCACAGCGCGATGTCGGACAGGCCGCCGTACTTCTCGCCGGCGAACAGGTTCTGGCCGTCCTTGGACAGGGACTGGTGCACGTGCATGCCGTTGCCGTTGTCACCCACCAGCGGCTTGGGCATGAAGGTGGCGGTCTTGCCGTAGGCGTGGGCCACGTTGTGCACCACGTACTTGAGGATCTGGTTGGCGTCGGCGCGCTTGACCAGGGTGTCGAACTTGGTGCCGATCTCGCACTGGCCGGCGGTGGCCACCTCGTGGTGGTGCACCTCGGTGGTGATGCCCATCTCCTCCAGGGCCAGGCACATGGCCGAGCGCAGGTCCTGCAGGGAGTCCACCGGCGGCACCGGGAAGTAGCCGCCCTTCACGCCGGGGCGGTGGCCGATGTTGCCGTCCTCGAACACGCGCTCGGAGTTCCACTCGGCCTCCTCGGAATCCACCTTGTAGAAGGCCCCGGACATGTCGGCGCCCCAGCGCACGTCGTCGAGGATGAAGAACTCGGGCTCGGGGCCGAAGAACGCGGTGTCGGCGATGCCGGTGGACTTCATGTACTCCTCGGCCCGCTTGGCGATGGACCGGGGATCGCGCTCGTAGCCCTGGCCGGTGGACGGCTCCAGGACGTCGCAGCGCAGGATCAGGGTGGCCTCGTCGAAGAACGGGTCCATCACCGCGGTGTCGGGATCGGGCATCAGGATCATGTCCGACTCCTGGATGCCCTTCCAGCCGGCGATGGACGAGCCGTCGAACATCTTGCCGTCCTTGAAGATGTCGGCATCCACGGTGTGGGCCGGCACGGTCACGTGCTGCTCCTTGCCGCGGGTGTCGGTGAAGCGGAAGTCAACGAACTTGACGTCGTTGTCCTTGATCATCTTGAGAACAGAATCAGCCATGGGTTTCCTCCCGAGAGTGAAAATTCGTGGCGCCCCGCCCGGCGGGCCGAACGGCGTGCAAACCTTGCGCGCAAGGAGTGCACGATTTGTGCCACACGATAAATGCTTGTTTTAATGGATCATTATGGCCCTGCCCGGGTCCCCTGGCCGAGCACAAGCACTAAAATGGTGCGCCATCTGCCCCATGCGCACCATTTTTGATCGCCATTGTCGATCCCTGGCGGGCAGGGCTCAGTGGAACAGGAGCCGGATCTCGGCCACCTCGTCCACCTGGCGGGCCACCTCGTCGAAGCGCCGCGCCAGGCGTGCCCGCGCGCCTGGGTCATTCTCCACCAGTTCCGCCGGCAGCACCAGATCCACGTACACCTTGCCCCCCAGGTAGTGCAGGTGCATGTCGCGGATGCGGGCCGCCTCGGGGATCCCGCCCCACAGCGCGGCCAGCCTGTCCCGCAGTTCACGGCGCAGGGGCAGGCCCTTGCAGCAGGGGCCGTCCTCGTCGTTCTCCGGGTCGATGTGGACCATGACGTCGGCCACCTCGTCGAAGCCCTCCACCAGCCGGCTGCGCACCGCCTCGCTGATGTGGTGGCCCTCGGAGACCGACAGCCGCGGGTCCACCTGGATGTGCACGTCCACCAGCACGTCGGGCCCCATGCGCCGGGTGCGCAGCAGGTGCAGCTCCCGCACCCCGTCCACGCCGAGGATGGCGCGGCGGATGCGCTCCACCTCCTCGGGCTCCAGGCCCTTGTCCACCAGTTCCTGGGTCCCGTGCCAGGCCAGGTCCCAGCCGATCTTGGCGATCATGCCGGCCACGCCCACCGCCGCCACCGCGTCGAGCCAGGTCACCCCCAGCATGGCGCCGCCCACGCCCACCAGCACCACCACCGAGGAGATGGCGTCGGAGCGCGAGTGCCAGGCATTGGCCTGGAGCATCTTGGAGCGGTACTTGCGCGCCACGTGCATGGTGTAGTGGTAGATGGCCTCCTTGGAGACGATGGAGATGGCGGCCACCACCAGGGCGGCGAACTCCGGCACCAGCAGCTTCTCGGGGGTGCGCAGGCGCAGCACCGCGTCCACCGCCAGCCCCGCCGCCACCAGGATCAGGGCCACGCCCAGGGCCACCGTGGCCACGGTCTCGATGCGGCCGTGGCCGTAGGGGTGATCCTCGTCGGCCTCGCGGCTGGCGTGCTTGGCGGCGTAGAGAACGAAGAAATCGGTGGCCAGGTCCGACAGGGAGTGGACCCCGTCGGCGATGAGGGCCTGGGAATGGGCCACGAACCCCACCACCAGCTTGGCCAGGCCCAGCAGCAGGTCGATCACCGAGCCCACCACGGTGACGATGAAGGTCTCGCGGTAGCGGTGGCGGCGGCGGGCCTCGTCCGCCGCCGCGCCGGTCACCGGTTCAGCCATCGGTCTCCCCCACCTGGATGACGACGATCACCTCGCCATCGGCCTGTCTTGCCTCCAGCACCCGGTGGCCGTTGATGCGGCACCAGGCGGGAATGTCGTTGAGCGCGCCGGGATCGGTGGCGCGCACCTCCAGCACGTCGCCGGGGGCCAGCTCCGCCACCCGGTCCTGGGTGCGGATCACGGGCAGCGGGCACAGGATGCGCCGCGCGTCGAGGGTGTGGCGGCTCATACGTGCCAGTCCTCCGGGATCTCCGCCGGCGGCAACGGCGCCACGGTGAGCTCGCGGGACTCGCCGCCGGGCAGGTTCAGCTCCAGGGTCACCGCCGGGGCCGTGCGGCCCTGACTGTAGCGCGCGGCGATGCGGGCGGCCAGCTCCAGGTCGGCCGCGCCCGGCTCGCCGTCCACCAGCACCAGGGGCCCGGGGTGGGACACGCAGCGCAGGTGGGGAAACCGCTTGCGGTAGCCCTCCAGGAAGTTGTTCTCGCCCTCCTCGCGGCCCACGATGAGCTTGAAGTGGGGCGCGGGGCGGATGTGGCGGCCCACCTTGAGCAGCATGATGTCGTCGAGGTCGTAGTCGCGACGGCCGCGCGCGCGCCACAGGTCGGCCAGCTTGGCCGAGTAGGCGGCGTCGGTGAGGAAACAGCACCCTCCGGCGGGCTGGGCATAGTCCTCGAAGCCGTACTTCGCCGCCAGCGCCATCTGCGGCTTGCGCGAGCGCCCGCTGAAGTCCAGCAGCTTGTCGCGGTCCACCCAGCCCTCGCGCTCGGGCAGGGTGGGCGGCAGGTGCTTGGCGCACAGGGGCCGCAGCAGCAGGTCGCCGGCACCCGATTCCTTCTGGATCACCGGCAGGGTGTCGCGGCGCTGGGACATGGGCCGCTGGCCCATGACCTCGCCGGTGATGATGAAGTCGAAGCCGTGCTCGCGGATCCACTCGTAGGCCCTGGCCACCATGAAGCCCTTGCAGTCGAGACAGGGATTGAGGTTCTGGCCGTAGCCGTGGCGGGGATTGAGCACCACCTGCTTGTACTCCTCGATGACGTCGATGATGTGCAGCTTGATGCCCAGCTGCTCCGCCACCCACAGGGCATTGTTGCGCTTGGGCCGGGCACGGTCGCGCTTGCGGATGGCATGGGTGTGCCCCTCCACGCAGAATCCGGTGAAGAAGTTGATGCCCTCCACGTGGATGCCCTGCTCCATGATCACCTTGGCGGCGAGCATGGAGTCGAGGCCGCCGGAGATGAGGGCCACCGCCTTGCGCTGGGTCGACATGGAAAACCGAGGAAAAAGAGGGATAAAGCGCCCGCGAAACAGGGCGCATAGGATAGCAGAATCGGGCGCCGCGGGCGGCGCCCCGGTGCCGTCCGGGGCGCGCCCGGGGCCGGCTCAGCCGCCGCCGGCGGCCGGGGCCTGGTAGTCGTGCTCGCGCGCGAGCTGGCGGATGAGCCGCTGGAGCTGGTGGGAGATGTCGGCGTAGCCGCCGTTGAGCAGGCGCATGGCCTCGTCGGTACGGCCCTTCTGGGTCAGGCGCACGATGTCGGCGGCCGACTGGTGAAAGGTGGCATGCATGGTGCGCACCTGCTCGAACAGCGGGGTCCGGCCCAGGGTGTCGCGGTTGCCGTAGAGCCACTTGCCCAGGACGCACTGGTCGTCACGGCAGATGCGGTCCGGGTCCAGCTCCTCGTCGGAGGTGCCGGCCACGTAGCTCTTGAGGCGCAGCTTCCACATGACATGGGCGTTGATGGCGTCGAGAAAGTTCATGGCATCTCCCCAACTGGCCTGCGGGCCTCGCGGTGGCCCGGTCCATAACACTGGTCGGCCGCACGCCCCGGTTCCTTTAGCGAATGACGTAAAACGGCCTGTCGATACGGAACGGGGGCGGGACCGCCCGCCGGAACCGCTCTCGCCATTCCCCGGCTGGCGCCCCTGGCGGTTTCGATGGAGAACGATGGCGCGACCCGCGCCCGGTGCCGCATGCACCTCCCTCAATGGGGCCTGGACCGGCCTTCAGGAAGCACCACCGGCACGGACCCTGTGTGAGTGGTTACTGACTGCAGGGCTTCGTTGGAACCGGTGTCGGC
>JALUTW010000525.1 GCA_027021685.1 Chromatiales bacterium
ATGGCATCGGCCACCCCGTCGATGTTGTAGGGGGTGACCTTGACCGCCCCCTCCAGTTCCTCCGCCGCGCCGGCCAGGCGCGACAGGATGAGCACGCCGGGGTCGTCCGGATCCTGCACCGCAACGAACTCCTTGGCCACCAGGTTCATGCCGTCGCGCAGCGGAGTCACCAGCCCCACCCGGGCCAGGGACAGAAAACCGAGAATGGTGGTGCGGCTGAAGCTGCGGCACAGGTAGCGCAGCGGCACGCGATCGTGGGCCGCGTAGCGGCCGTTGATCTTGCCCGCCAGGTAGTCCACCTCGTCGCGGATCACCTGGTACTCGGGCACGTCGCTGCGCGACGGCTGGGCGATCTGCATGTAGACGATGTCCTCGGCGTGGCGCGGGAAATGGGCCAGGAACTGCTCGTAGGCCTGGAAGCGCTCCGCCAGGCCCTTGCTGTAGTCCAGCCGATCGACGCCAATGATGAGCCGCCGGTCCATGAGGTTGGCCTGCAGCCGCCGGCCCTGGGTGGAGGCGCGGCCCTTGGCCGCCTCCTCGATGGCGGTGTCCACGTCCACCCCGATGGGAAAGACCCCGATGCTGATGTGGCGCCCGTCGTGGACCACCTCGCGGGGACTCACCACACACTCGGGGAACACCCGCTGCAGTGAATCGAGGAAGGAGTCGCGGTCCAGCTCGGTCTGGAACCCGATGAGATCGTATTCCAGGAACAGGCGCAGGATGAACGTGTGGTGCGGAATGGCGCGGAACACATCGAAGGCCGGGAACGGGATGTGGAGGAAGAAACCGATGCGGTTGCGGCAGCCGGCCTTGCGCAGGTTGCGGGCCACCGGAATCAGATGGTAGTCGTGCACCCACAGCAGGTCGTCGGGCCGCAGCACCCGCTCCACCTGCAGCGCCAGGCTCTCGTTGAAGCGGCGGTAGGCCTCCAGGTAGCGGCGCCGGTACTGCACCAGGTTGAGGCGGAGGTGGAACAGGGGCCACAGCACCCGGTTGGCAAAGCCCAGGTAGTAGTCCTCGTAGTCGGCCTGGGACATGG
>JALUTW010000526.1 GCA_027021685.1 Chromatiales bacterium
AGGAGCAGGCGGCGCTGGCCCTGCTGGTGCGGGCCCACCGGCGCAAGTTTCCGGTGTCCGAGTTCGGCGCCTGGGCCCCGGCGGAGGCCGGCCGCCTGCGCCGCCTGGCCTGCCTGCTGCGCCTGGCGGTGCTGCTGCACCGCGGCCGGGGAGAGGAATGCCCGCAGGTGGAACTGGCCGTGGACGGGGCGGCCATGCGGCTGGTCTTCCCGCCGGGCTGGCTCGGGGACCATCCGCTGACTGCCGCGGACCTGGAACAGGAGGCCGTGTGGCTCGCTGCCGCCGGGATGGCGCTGAGCTGGGAGTAGGGCGGGCAGGCGAGGCCATCGCACCGCCCGTCCCGTTGTACAAGGATCAACGCAGAGACGCAGAGGGCGCAGAGAAGAAAATTGTATTTACACGCCGGGGTGGCGCTGCGCGGCTTGTACATCGACCTTTGTATGTTAGGGTGCGTTCGCCATCACATCCTGTGCATCCTCCGTGCTCTGGATGGATGGTGCGAAGGCACTGCCATCCCACCCTGCACGGTTGAATCCGATTTCAATTCAACAAGAATCTCTGCGTCCTTTGCGTCTCTGCGTCTTTGCGTTGAAGTTCTTTTTTGGCGCGAACGTCCAGGCACCCGGCTACGGGGTCCGGCGGGTGAGTCGTTCCAGGAGGGCCTGCTGGGCGCTGACGGGGGCCTCGTCCGGCGCCGGCTGCAGGCGCCGGTAGCTGCCGTCGGGCTGCAGGATCCAGGCCTGGGTGTTGTCGGCCAGGTACAGCGCCAGGTCGTCCAGCACCCGCCGGCGCAGGGCCGGGTCCTCGATGGGAAAGGCCACTTCCACCCGGCGGAAGAAGTTGCGCTCCATCCAGTCGGCGCTGGCCGCATAAACCTCGGGCTCGCCGCCGTTCTCGAAACAGTAGACCCGGGTGTGCTCCAGAAAGCGGCCGACGACGGAGCGCACGGTGATGTTTTCCGACACCCCGGGCACGCCGGGGCGCAGGGCGCAGGCACCGCGCACGATGAGGTCGATGTGCACGCCGGCCTGTGCCGCCCG
>JALUTW010000527.1 GCA_027021685.1 Chromatiales bacterium
GAGGCACGCCGGCAGCTCGCCGCCGGCGGCGACACCGTGGTGGCGGCACTGGATCAGCTCCAGCGGCTGGCGGAAGGTGCCGCGGCCCGGCTGGGCACCGAGGTTCACTTCGACCTGGCCGAGCTGCGCGGCTACAACTACCACACCGGCGTGGTGTTCGCCGCCTTCGTGCCGGGGCAGGGGCGGGCCATTGCCCAGGGCGGGCGCTACGACGACATCGGCCGCGTGTTCGGGCGGGCCCGGCCGGCCACGGGTTTTTCCACCGATCTCAAGACCCTGGCCGCGCTCTCGCCGGAGGTGCCGGCTGCGCCCGGTGCCATCCTGGCCCCGGCCGGCGACGACCCGGCCCTGGCCGAGGCGGTGGCACGGCTGCGGGCCGGGGGGGAGCGCGTGATCAATGCCCTGCCGGGCCAGGCCGGCGATGCCCGCGCCATGGGCTGCGACCGGGTGCTGGTGCACGAGAAAGGGGACTGGATCGTGAAGCCGGCATAAGGCGGAGTGATTCGCCCATTACCGCCCGTGCAATGCGGGCGGCGGCAAAACCATATATCATTCGCGGGCTGTTTTATCCGGACGTGGGGAATTCCTGCTCATGGGCAGAAGCGTAGTCATCATCGGCACCCAGTGGGGCGACGAGGGCAAGGGCAAGGTGGTGGACCTGCTCACCGATCGCGCGGCGGCGGTGGTGCGGTTCCAGGGCGGGCACAATGCCGGCCATACCCTGGTCATCGACGGCCGCAAGACCGTGCTCCACCTGATCCCGTCCGGCATCCTGCGCGACGGCGTGGAGTGCCTCATCGGCAACGGGGTGGTGCTCTCGCCCGGAGCGCTGCTGGAAGAGATCCGGATGCTGGAGGAGGGCGGCGTGCCGGCCCGCGAGCGGCTGCGCATCAGCGAGGCCTGCCCGCTGATCCTGCCCTACCACGTGGCGCTGGACCATGCCCGCGAGCGGGCCCGCGGCCGCGCCGCCATCGGCACCACCGGGCGCGGCATCGGGCCCGCGTACGAGGACAAGGTCTCGCGCCGCGGCCTGCGCGTGGGCGACCTGTTCCACCGCGAGCGGTTCGCGGCCAAGCTGGGGGAGGTGCTGGACTACCACAACTTCGCACTCCAGCATTACTTCAAGGCCGAGCCGGTGAGCTTTCAGCAGGTGCTGGACGAGACCCTGGCCATGGCCGACGAGCTGCTGCCGCTGGTGGGCGACGTCACCGAGATCCTGGACGCCCACCACCGTGCCGGCCACAACATCATGTTCGAGGGTGCCCAGGGCACGCTGCTGGACATCGACCACGGCACCTATCCCTTCGTCACCTCGTCCAACACCACCGCCGGCGGTGCCGCCACGGGGACCGGATTCGGCCCGCGCAACTTCGACTACGTGCTGGGGATCACCAAGGCCTACACCACGCGGGTGGGGGCCGGGCCGTTCCCCACCGAGCTCTACGACGGCAACAAGCTGCTGGACGAGGTGGGCGAGCACATGGCCCAGCGCGGGCACGAGTTCGGCGCCACCACCGGCCGCCCGCGGCGCACCGGCTGGTTCGACGCCGTCGCCCTGCGCCGCGCGGGGCAGATCAACAGCCTGAGCGGCCTGTGCATCACCAAGCTGGACGTGCTCGACGGCCTGGACACCCTGCGCATCTGCCGCGGTTACCGCTGCGACGGCCGCGAACAGGACACCCTGCCCGTGGGGGCCGAGGCGCTGGCCCGCTGCGAGCCCATCTACGAGGAACTGCCCGGCTGGCGGGAATCCACCGTGGGCATCACCGAGTACAGCGACCTGCCCGAAAACGCCCGCGCCTACCTGCGCCGCATCGAGGAACTCGCGGGGCTGCCCATCGACCTCATCTCCACCGGCCCCGATCGCAACCAGACCATCGTCCTGCGCCATCCCTTCGACGGGTAAGCGCAGGAAAACCTTTTAAGAAACAAAATCTTGTGTATGGGGTCGAGGTCTGCTAGGGTGCAGGATTGGTGCCGAGGAGAGGACTTGAACCTCCACGGGGTTACCCCCACTAGCACCTGAAGCTAGCGCGTCTACCAATTCCGCCACCTCGGCATCGGGGCGAAGGGATTCAAGGCCGCGCACTTTACCCGGCGCGCCCGGGGTTGTCAATCGACCCCCGGCGGCGCGCACCGCATATATATAAAGCAAACAACCGACCTTCCGGAACCCAGGACCCTATGGCAAGACGCTCTCCCCGCCGCCGCCGGCGCAGCCCCCGCGATCCCCACGCACGTCGCGAGGCGCAGAAATACGACCATCCCATCCCCAGCCGGGAATTCATCATGCAGCAGCTGGACGAGGCCGGCATGCCCCTGTCCATGGACGACATCGCCCGCCGCCTCGAGCTGCACGAAGCCCGCGACCTCGAGGCCCTGCGCCGGCGGCTGCGTGCCATGGAGCGCGACGGGCAGCTGGTGCGCAACCGGCGCGGCGACTACTGCCTGGTGGACCGGGCCGACCTCATCCGCGGCCGCGTGGTGGGCCACCCCCAGGGCTTCGGGTTCCTGATTCCGGACGCCGGCGGCGACGACCTTTACCTGCCGGCGGCGGAGATGCGCAAGGTCCTGCACGGCGACCGGGTGCTGGCGCGGGTGGTGGGCGAGGACCGTCGCGGGCGCCTGGAGGGCGCCGTGGTGGAGGTGCTGGAGCGGGCGGTGAAGCAGGTGGTGGGGCGCTACTACCACGAATCCGGCGTGGGCTTCGTGGTGCCCGACAACAAGCGCATCACCCAGGACATTCTCATCCCCGAGGACCAGCGTTACGGCGCCCGCCACGGGCAGATCGTGGTGGCCGAGATCCTGGAGTACCCCACCGCCCACCGGCAGCCCATCGGCCGCATCATCGAGATCCTGGGCGAGCACATGGCGCCGGGGATGGAGATCGACATCGCCATCCGCAGCTACGGCCTGCCCCAGGACTGGTCACCGCTGGTGGAGGCCGAGATCGAGAAGCTCACTCCCACCGTGCCCGAGGAGGCCAAGGCCGGGCGGCGCGACCTGCGCGACCTGCCCCTGGTCACCATCGACGGCGAGGACGCGCGCGACTTCGACGACGCGGTGTACGCCGAGCGCCGCGGCGAGGGCTGGCGCCTGTTCGTGGCCATCGCCGACGTCTCCGCCTACGTGGCACCGGGCAGCGCCCTGGACGCCGAGGCCCGCGAACGCGGCAACTCGGTGTACTTCCCCGAGCGGGTCATTCCCATGCTGCCCGAGGTGCTGTCCAACGGCCTGTGCTCGCTCAACCCCGAGGTGGACCGCCTGTGCATGGTGTGCGAAATGGACATCGATCGCACCGGCGCCCTCAAGCGCCACCGCTTCTACGAGGCGGTCATGCGCTCCCATGCCCGGCTCACTTACACCGAGGTGGCCGCCATGCTGGTGGACAAGGACAAGGGCCTGCGCCGCAAGTACCAGGCCCTGGTCCCGCACCTGGAGACGCTGCACCGGCTGTACAGGGTGCTGCACGGCAACCGGCGCCGGCGCGGGGCCATCGAGTTCGAGAGCCAGGAGACCCGCATCATCTTCGGTCCCGAGCGCAAGATCGAGTCCATCGTGCCGGTGCAGCGCAACGACGCCCACCGCCTCATCGAGGAATGCATGCTCATGGCCAACGTGGCCGCGGCCAGGTTCCTGGGCCGGCGCAAGGTGCCCACGCTGTATCGCAACCACGAGGCCCCCAGCGCCGACAAGCTGGCCGGGCTGCGCGAGTTCCTCGGTGAGCTGGGGCTCAGGCTCGGCGGCGGCGACGAGCCCACGCCCAGGGATTTCGCCCGCCTGCTGGAACAGGTGGCCAAGCGCCCTGACGCGCATCTGATCCAGACCGTGGTCCTGCGCAGCATGTCGCAGGCGGTGTACTACCCGGACAACCTGGGCCACTTCGGGCTCGCCTTCGATGCCTATGTCCACTTCACCTCGCCCATCCGCCGCTACCCGGACCTGGTGGTGCACCGCGGCATCAAGCATGCCCTGGCCGGGGGGGCGCCCGAGGACTTCCTCTACACCCATGAAGAGCTGCAGGCCCTGGGCGACCACTGCTCCATGACCGAGCGCCGTGCCGACGAGGCCACCTGGGATGTCATCGGCTGGCTCAAGTGCGAGTACATGCAGGACAAGGTGGGGGAGGAGTTCGACGGCATCATCACCGGCGTCACCAGCTTCGGCGTGTTCGTGGAGCTGGACGGGATCTACGTGGAGGGGCTGGTTCACGTCACCTCGCTGAAGAACGACTACTATCACTTCGACGCCGCCCACCACCGCCTGCGTGGCGAGCGCACACGGCGTGTCTACCGCCTGGGCGACCGCATCCGCGTGCGGGTGGCGCGGGTGGACCTGGACGAGCGCCGCATCGACTTCGAGCCCGTCGAGGGCTGAGGCGGCCGCCATGGCCGGATCCTGCCAGCGCATCTACGGCCTGCACGCGGTGGAGAGCGCGTTGCGCCATCAGCCCCGGCAGGTACATCATCTGTGGCTGGCGCAGGGCCGCCGCGATGCGCGGGTGGAGCGCCTGGAGCGGCTGGCCCGCGAGTCGGGCGTGCCGGTGAGCCGCGAACCGCGCGAGGTGCTCACGGAGCTGGCCGGCAGCTCCCGCCACCAGGGCGCGGTGGCCGAGGTGGCCGGTGCCGCGGAGCGGGATGCCCAGTCGCTGCCCCAATGGCTGGAGGGTATCGCCGGCGACCCGTTCCTGCTGGTGCTCGACGGTGTTCAGGACCCGCACAACCTGGGGGCCTGCCTGCGCACCGCCGAGGCCGCCGGGGTGCACGGCGTGGTCCTGCCGCGGGACAAGGCCTGCGGCATCACCCCGGTGGTGCGCAAGGTGGCCGCCGGCGCGGCCGAAACCCTGCCCGTGTTCCGCGTCACCAACCTGGCCCGCGCGCTGGATACCATCAAGGCGGCCGGCTTGTGGGTGGTGGGCGCCGATGCGGCGGGGGAGCACGTGCTCTACGATGCCGCCCTCGACGGCCCCATCGCCTGGGTGCTGGGCGCCGAGGGCCGCGGCCTGCGCCGGCTCACCCGCGAGCGCTGCGATCTCCTGGTGCGCATTCCCATGGCCGGCGCCGTCGGCAGCCTCAACGTCTCCGTCGCCGCCGGCGTGTGCCTGTTCGAGACCGTGCGCCGGCGGCGCGCCGGGGCCGGATCCGGGCCCCGCGGCGCATGCTGAAAAGG
>JALUTW010000528.1 GCA_027021685.1 Chromatiales bacterium
CCTCATGGGCCCCGGCCCGTCGGACGTCAGCGAGCGGGTGCTGGCGGCCATGGCCCGGCCCACCATCGGCCACCTGGACCCCGCCTTCGTGGCCATGATGGACGAGCTCAAGGACCTGCTGCGCTACGCCTTCCAGACCGGCAATGCCCTCACCTTCCCGGTCTCGGCCCCGGGCTCGGCCGGCATGGAGACCTGTTTCGTCAACCTGGTGGAGCCGGGGGACACCGTCATCGTCTGCATCAACGGTGTCTTCGGCGGGCGCATGAAGGAAAACGTCCACCGCTGCGGCGGCAAGGCGGTGGTGGTGGAGGACGAGTGGGGCGCCCCGGTGGACCCGGCCAAGGTGGAGGCCGCGCTCAAGGCCCATCCCGAGGCGCGGCTGCTGGCCTTCGTCCATGCCGAGACCTCCACCGGCGCCCGTTCCGATGCCGAAACCATCACCCGCCTGGCCCACGAGCACGACTGCCTGGTGATCGCGGATGCGGTGACCTCGCTGGGCGGGATCCCGCTCAAGGTGGACGAATGGGGCATCGACGCGGTGTACTCGGGCACCCAGAAGTGCCTGTCGGCACCGCCCGGCCTGTCGCCGGTGAGCTTCAGCGAGCGGGCGGCGGAGCGCGTGCGCTCCCGCACCGCGGCGGTGCAGAGCTGGTTCCTGGACCTCAACCTGGTCATGGGCTACTGGGGCGGCGAGGGCAAGCGGGCCTATCACCACACCGCACCCATCAACAGCCTCTACGCCCTGCACGAGGCGTTGCTGATCCTCAGGGAGGAGGGACTGGAGAACGCCTGGGCCCGCCATGCCCGCCACCACGCCGCGCTGCGCGCCGGGCTGGAGGCCATGGGGCTGTCCTTCGTGGTGGACGAGGCCCACCGCCTGCCCCAGCTCAACAGCGTCACCATCCCCGAGGGCGTGGACGACGCGGCGGTGCGCGGCCGCCTGCTCGAGGAGTTCAATCTCGAGATCGGCGCCGGGCTCGGCGCCCTCGCCGGCAAGGTGTGGCGCATCGGGCTCATGGGCCATGCCTGCAACCGGCG
>JALUTW010000529.1 GCA_027021685.1 Chromatiales bacterium
GGAACGTCCCCGGCCGGCGGGGTGGCCGCCCGGCCGGGCGGAGCACCGTACCCGGAGTCGCCGTCTTCCGGAGTCCGTTCCGCTCCGGGCGGCGGGGACCCGGACCTGGCCGGCGCGGCTGGTGCCTCCTGCGGCCGTTCCGCCGGGGGTTCGGGAACGGGCGCGGCCACCGGTTCGGGAGCCGCCTTGGGCGGCGGTGAAGCCTCTGCCGGAGCCGCATCAGCCGGTGATTCCGCCGGCGCCGGCTCCGGCGGCGGTGACGGAACCTCAGCCTTCCCGGCCTCCTTGCGCCGCTTGCGGCGCAGGCCCAGGCTGAAACCATTGCCCGACTTCCCGCGCTTGCGCTCGGGCGGGGCCTTGCCGCCGTTCTTCAGGCGTTCACGGATGCGCTGGCGCTCCTCCTCCGAGATCTCCAGCCGGAACAGGCGTGACTCCTGGCGCAGGATGAACTTGCCCAGTTCCTCCAGGAAATCGTCGTCGATGTCCGCCGGGTCCACGGTGAACCGGTCCACGTGCAGGCCGCTGTGGTTGCGGATCTCGGTCCGGATCATGCCCTTGTCCACGTCCACCTCGAACACCAGGCTCACGGGGACGTGGTTGTCGATGCGGAACCGCGCCGAGGTCACGTTGTGGCGGCTGTCCTTGAACTTGTTGCAGACATAGTTGAGGCGGGCGCTGGTGAGGTACTCCTCCAGCCGCTCGATGTAGAGCTTGTTTTCCACCTCGAACTGGACGTGGCCGTCCGCCGCGCACTCGAAGGAGAAATCGATGCGCTTCATGCCCTCCATGCTGTCGGCCCGGACCTTGTAGTCCCGCTGGCGCAGGTCCCGGAGGGTGTCGTAGGTCTTGATGGGATAGGAGACGGAGACCGGGGCATCCACGTAGTTGAGATGCTCGGCCAGCTCGGAGAGATAGCTGAACAGGCGCCGCATGCGCGGCAGGATGTTCTCGCGGTAGGCGGCGTGGCGCGCCTCCTGCTCGGCCTCGGCCCGGGCCAGCTCGGCCCTTTTCAGTTCCGCCTGTTGTTTCAGCTCGTC
>JALUTW010000530.1 GCA_027021685.1 Chromatiales bacterium
TATTCCTTCGACGTGGACGGTACCTACACCTACCAGTGGAAGGCGGCTCACGCCGGGACGTACTTCTACCATTGCCACACCAACACCGTGCTGCACGCCGAGATGGGGATGTACGGCGCCCTCATCATCGACCCGCCGGAGGGGCCGGGCACGCTCTATGCCGGTGGTCCCACCTATGACATCGAGGCGGTGTGGGCCTGCGACGAGTTCGATTCCAGCTGGCACAGCCTGCCCTGGGACGCCGGCACCTGCGGCGCCGACGTGGGGCTCAACGACCTCAACCCGGACTATTTCCTGATCACCGGAGTGGACGGGGCGCAGTCGGCCCTCACCGACCCCAGGGTGGCGGTGGAAATGAACCGGGGGCAGACGCTGCTGGTGCGCTACATCAATGCCGGATACCTGCCCCAGCGCATCACCTTCGGCGGGCTCACCGCCACGGTGCACGGTTCCGACGGGCGCCCCTTCCCGCAGCCGGTGCAGGTGACCTCGCTGGAGACCCACTCGGCCGAGCGCTACGACTGCATCTTCCAGCCCGACCGGGCCGGGACCTACGAGGTCACGGTGGAGTACCTGGACTGGGTGGACGGCCGCGTGCTGGGGACCGCTCGCACCCGCATCGTGGTGAACTGAGCGGCGGCACGCATCACCGCGGCGGGGGGCGCCTGCAGGCGCCCCCCGACTTCACCAGCGGGCACCGGCCGCCAGCGCGCGGCGTTCCTCGCGCGCCGCGGCGATGTCCTGGTCGAGCGCGGCCAGCTCGTGTTCCATGTCGGCGGCCCGGGCCGTCAGGGCCTTGAGTTCTTCCAGCAGCCGGGCCCGTCGCGCCGGGGTCACCCCGTGGGCCACCAGCTCCGCCTCGTGGGCGGCGATGTCCTCGCGGACCTCTGCCAGTGCGTCGTACAGGCCGATGCGGCGGCTGTTCATGCGGCTGATTTCACTGTCCAGGCGGTAGAGGCGCCGCCCGTAGGCATAGGCCTCCTCGAAGGGGCCCGCCAGGTCGGGCGGGCACACGTTGCGGTAGAT
>JALUTW010000531.1 GCA_027021685.1 Chromatiales bacterium
CGGCCCGGATGGCACTGGCCTGGGTGCAACGGCGGCCCTTTCTCACCAGCGTCATCATCGGCGCCACGCGCATGGACCAGCTGGAGTCCAACCTCGCCAGCGCCCGGTTGACGCTGCCCGACGCTGTGCTCGAGGGCATCGAGGCCATCCACCGCCGCCAGCCCAATCCCGCGCCCTGAGTCTCCGCCTTGCAGGCAACCCGACGCGTGCCCCCCAGCACCCAGCACCCAGCACCCAGCACCCAGCACCCAGCACCCAGCACCCAGCACCCAGGAGCCTACCCCTTACAATTGCGCCATGACGTCACCTGTCCGGTTCCGGAGTCACAGAGGCAACACACCATGACACAGGACTGCATCTTCTGCCGCGTGGCCCGCGGCGAGACCGACAGCGAGGTGCTGCACCAGGACGAGCACGTGGTGGCCTTTCGCGACATCGCGCCCCAGGCCCCGCACCACGTGCTGATCATTCCCCGCCGTCACATCGCGACCCTGGACGAGCTGGGGCCGGAGGACGCGCCGCTGGCCGGACACATGATCCACACCGCGGCCCGGCTGGCACGGGATCTGGGCGTGGCCGGCGAGGGCTACCGCCTGGTGTTCAACTGCAACCGCCACGGTGGCCAGACGGTGTTTCACCTCCACCTGCACCTGCTGGCGGGCCGTCCCATGCACTGGCCACCGGGCTGAGGCTCAGCCGCCGCGCACCAGGTCCTGGGACATGACCTGGAGGCCGCCGGACAGCACGCTGGCACGGAAGCCCTGCTGCACCAGCAGGAAGGCGGCGGCGGAGCTGCGGTGCCCGGTGCGGCAGCAGCAGATGTAGTGCACGTCGCGGTCCAGCTCGTCCATGCGCTGGCGCAGCTCGTGCAGGGGCAGGTTGACCGCACCGGGAAAGTGGCCGTGGCGGTACTCCGAGGCGTGCCGCACATCCAGCCATACCGCGCCGTTTTTCACCTGCTCGCGGGCATCGTCAGGGGCGATACGATCCAGCATGGGCTCGCGCAGGAGCGCATCGAAGTCCTGCTTGGACAGGCGCATGACCGCACCGTCGGTCTTCATGGTGACCGTGGCGTTGCGGGCACTGTCGGTCACCAGCGACTCCTCGCCGAACGACGCCCCGGGGCGCAGGGTCGCGAGCTGGATGGTCTGGGTCACCTCGGCCTCGCCGTCCACCAGCACATAGTAGTAGTCCCCCGGGTCGCCCTGGCGCACCACCACCTCGCCCGCCTTCACCGGCACCCGCTCCATCTTCTCCAGCAGTGCCTTGACGTTGGCCGGCGGCAGGTTCTTGAACGCCATGATGTGATGCATCTTGCGGATCCACTCGCCGGGCTTCTGCTTCAACCGCGGCGGTGCGGGCGGCGCGGCCGGGGCGGCCCTGGCCGCCGGCGCCGCCTCCGCAGCCGGCGCCGGGCCGGGGGTTCCGGCCCCGGGGGACGGAGGCGCCGCCTTCGCCGGTGCCGGCGGCTCCACGCCGGCGACCCCGGCGAGCTGGTCCCACATCATCATGTAGTCCAGCACGCTGTTGTCGATGCGCACGATCTCGATGTTGGACAGCGCGGTGCACGAGGACTGCCGCGGCTGGCTGTCGTCGAGGGGAAAGCGGGCCGCCTCCGAGCGGGCCGACAGCATGCGGTCCACGCTGCCGTCCGAGGACGTGAGCTGCACGTCGCCGCTGAGCAGGTAGATGGTCTGGTTGTCCACGTCCCCCTCGCGGAACACGCTCACGCCCATGCCCAGCTGCTCCACCGTGGACAGGGCCACCAGTTCCTGGAGGCGCTGGGGCGAGAGCGCCGACAGCGGCTCCAGCCGCCTGAGGCGTTCCGCATCCAGGGGTGTCTGCTCGCTCATGTGGCCTCGCTGTTCCGGTGCCGGGCGGGGAATCACCCCCCGCGGTTCCATCATAATCCTAACAGGATGCCGAAAAAGGGCCGTCCTGACCTTTTTCAATACACCAGGTCAAGCGCACCGCCCTCGCCTGGCGGGCGGGGCATCCCTGCCCCGCCCCGGCAGGCCGCCGGCCGGGACCGGCTGGTAGCAGCCCCCATCGCCATGGTATATCTTTATATAAGGTAAGGGAGCAGACCGGAACCCGGGCACGGTTTCGGCGTCTTTCCTTAGTAAAAACAATAAGAACCAAAGGACGTCACATGGCCATTACCAGTCTCATCAAGCTGCTGCTGGAGAAGCAGAACATCCCCTATTCCACCATCACCGCCCCCGGCCGCACCGCCAGCGGCCAATGGCTCACCCGCACCGTGGCCATGGAGAACCTGGCCACCCTGGAGCTGCTGGAGGACGAGGCCGGCCTGGTCCTGCCCATCTTTCCGGCCAGCCGCGTGCTCAACCTGGACCGGCTCAACCGGCTCCTGCACCGGCACCTGGCCCCCATGGATCCGGATCGGCGCGCCGCCCTTCTGGCGGCCTGTGAATCGGCCACGCCGGAGACGGTGGGGGGACTGTGCAACCCCCAGATCATCGTGGACGTGATGCTCAGCGACCAGGACTACATCCACTTCCTGAGCCCCGACAACTCGGGGCTCATTCGCTTCGATGCGGCCCATGTCCAGCTCCTGGCCGATCACCTGCTCATCGGCAGCTCCATCTCCGATCCGCGGGGAGAGGACATCCCACCGCCCACGGCCTCGGGAGAGATCCCGCGGCTGGACCTGCGCACCGCGGTCAAGCGCCTGGATCGGCTCCCGCCCATGCCCGATCTGGCGGCCCGGATCCTGCGCATGCGCAGCGATCCCGACACCACCGTGGCCCAGCTCAGCGAGGTGGTGGCGGAAGACCCGGCGCTGGCCGCCCACGTGGTGCGTTATGCCAACTCGGCCTTCTTCGGCCAGTCCGGCAAAATCGATTCCATCGAGGACGCGGTGTTCCGCGTGCTGGGCTTCGAGGGGGTGGTCAACCTTGCGCTGGGCCTGGCCCTGGCCGGCCACTGCGCCATGCCGGCCAACGGCCCCCTGGGGCGGGAGCGGTTCTGGATACACGCCACCTATACGGCCACCCTGGCCCAGCGCCTGGCAGAGGCGGTTCCGCGGGAGCTGAACGTCAAGCCGGGCACCGCGTATCTGGCCGGCCTGCTGCACGATCTGGGTTACATGGTCCTGCACCAGCTCTTTCCCAGCGAGTTCTTCTGGCTGACCAAGGTGGCCACGGCCCGGCCGGAGGTGCCGCTGCGACAGCTGGAGCACCAGCTTCTGGGTGTGGAACATACCGAGCTGGGCGAGTTGCTCATGAAGGCGTGGAAGATGCCCGGAGAAGTCACGGCCGTGGTCCGCCATCACCACGACATGGACTATCGCGGGGACCACCTGCACTACGTCCGGATCGTGCTGCTGGCGGACCGGCTGCTCAAGGCCCACGATCTGTCCGACGCCGACAGCGAGGAGCTGCCGCCGGCGCTGCTCGAGGCACTGGGACTGGAAGAGGAGCCCGTGCTCACCCTCACCGACGAGGTCCTGACCCAGGACCAGGCGCTGAAGGAGATCGTCGCCGCATTGTGTGCTTAGAAACCAATCTCAGAATTCCCCACGGCGGCGCGCGGAATCCTGAGACAGATTCTGGAACCTGTCTCGAGATTCCCCACGGTCGCGCGCCTGGCCGGTGCAGCCGCGGACTCGCAACGCGGTGCGTGGAATTCCGGGACAGGTTCCGGCAGTGCGGCAGGCCCTGGCGACGGCCCGCTACAGCCGGTGCCCCCCGAGAAAACGCCGCGTCCGCCAGTGGTGCCAGAGGTATCCCAGGCCGAAGGCCGTGCCCAGCGCGGCCACTGCGGCGAGGATGGCCAGGAAAGACTGTTGCGGCCCGGCCCCGCGCGGGTTCCGGCCGCTCCCTTGTGATCGCGCCAGCTCCAGGCGCAGCTTGAGATTCTCCGCCTGCAGCCGCTCCACTTCCTCCGACAGCGTGCGGCTGCCCTCCTGCACCGCCTGCAGGCTGGCTTCCAGCTCCTTGAATCGCTTTTCCAGCGCCTCGTGCTGCTCGCGCAGTGTCGCGAGCTGCTGGCGGGCCGGGGGCGACTTGGCCGCGTAGACCGCCTTGATCCAGCCCTCGATGCCTTCCGGGGTGCGGATGCGGAGAAAGCCGTCCTGCCGTTCCAGCACCTCCAGCGCCGCACCGGTGGTGACGACATGGGTGGGCGCCACCCGCGCGCTGGGTTCCGGGCGCACGCCCACCCGCAGGGTGTCGGTGACATAGAGGGTCTCGGCAGCGGCTGCCGTCATGCCGAGCCACGCCACCGCAACCACGGTGCCGCGCACGGCAAAGAGAAGTGAATGCTGGCTCATGGGCTGGTACTCCCCGCCAACGGTAGCGCATCGTCCCGGGCGAAGCAAAACCTCATCCGCCCGTCGTCTCCTGCAACCACACCGCCCCGTCTTTCACCTGCACCGGGACGGCACGCAGGGCATCACCGGCGCAGGGCCCGGACACGCAGCGGCCGTCGGCGGGCCGAAACAGGGCGCCGTGGGTGGCGCACTGGAGATGGCGGCCCTCGGCGTCCATGAATCGTCCGGGCACCCAGTCCAGGTTCACGCCGGTATGGGGGCAGCGGTTCTCGTACGCCAGCACCCGGCCCTGCCAGTGCAGGACGATGAGATCGAGGATCCCCCGGGCGGTCTGCACCGTGAAGCCCCGGGCACCGCCCGGCGGAAGCTGCGCCAGGTCACAGACGAAAACGCCGTTCAGCATGCCGCGGCCACGGCGGGCAGGGCAAACCGGTGGGGCGCCAGCCGCCAGCCGGCCGCCGTGACATGGAGCAGCAGCGCCGAGGGTCCGGCGCCGGTGCGCCGGGTACCGGCCGCACCCGGATTGGCCACCCAGGGCCGGGTTCCGGTGTCCATCACCAGCCGGTGGCTGTGGCCGTACACCACCAGCCGGGCCTGCGGAAAAGCTCCGCGCAGCCGCGCATGGCGCCGTGCAGGCGGCCCGTGCCGGTGGCCGTGGATCACCGCCAGCGTTCCGCCCGGCAGCTCCACCATGGCCGACTCGGCCAGCATGGCCAGGCGGCCCGCGGCACCGATCCACTTGCCCGGAACATCGTTGTTGCCTGCCACCGCCACCACCGGCGCACACGACTCCA
>JALUTW010000532.1 GCA_027021685.1 Chromatiales bacterium
CACTTCATCAGCCGCGTGCCACGCTCCCTCAAGGTCAAGACCCCGGTGGTCAACGCCGCCATCGAGGGCACCGAGTTCGTGGTGGCCTTCCGCGGGGGCGAGGCCCGGGTCACCGTCGTCGAGGGCGTGGTGCGGGTGGAAAACGCCGCCGGCACCGTGCGCCTGGCCGCCGGCGAGGCCGCCGTGGCCCGGGCCGGCGAGGCCCCCACCCCGACCCTGCTGGCCCGCCCGCGCCAGGCGGTGCAATGGGCGCTGTACTTCCCGCCCGTGCTGGAACAGGCGGAGGGGCCGGCGGGCGAGGCCAGCCGCCTGCTGGCCCGCGGCCGGGTGGACGCCGCCCGCCGCCTGCTGGAGCAGGAAACCTCCCCCGTGGCGCTGGCGCTCAGGGCCGTGGTCGCCGTGGTCCTGGGCGAGACCGCCCGGGCCCGGGAGCTTGCGGGCCGCGCCGCGGCCACCGCGCCGGACTCGGCCCCGGTGCAGGTGGCCCTGAGCTATGCCCGCCAGGCCGGCGGCGACCTGGAGGGTGCCCTGGCCGCGGCCCGGCGGGCGGTGACACTGGCCCCGGGCTCGGCCGTGGCCCGGGCACGGCTCGCGGAGCTGGAGCTGTCCCTGGGGGATGTCGCCGCCGGACTGGCCAGCGCCCGCCGCGCAGCGGAGCTGGATCCGAACAACGCCCGTGCCCGCGCCATGCTGGGTTTCGCCCATCTCCTGCGGTTCGATCTGGATGCCGCCGATGCCCAGTTCGAGGCCGCCATCGCCCTGGACCAGGCCGACCCCCTGCCGCGCCTGGGCCTTGGACTGGCCCTCATCCGCCGCGGCGAGCTGGCCGCCGGGCGGCGCCAGCTCGAGATCGCGGTGAGCCTGGATCCGGGCCGCTCCATCCTGCGCAGCTACCTGGGGAAGGCCTACTTCGAGGAGAAGCGGGCACCGCTGGATGCCGGCCAGTTCGCCCTGGCCCGCGAACTGGACCCCAACGACCCCACACCCTGGTTCTACGACGCCATTCGCCTGCAGAGCGA
>JALUTW010000533.1 GCA_027021685.1 Chromatiales bacterium
TGACCGCGCAGTTGCCGATGATGATGAGATTGAGATCACTCATGCCCGTTCTTCCCCGCAGCCTCCAGCCAGGCGGCGTAATCGCCCAGCCAGGCCAGCACCGCCGCCGGCGAGTCCAGCCGCCAGCGCGCGCAACTGTCGCCCTCGCCCACCTTGATGCTGTGTCCGCCCAGGCGATTGACCACGCGGAAGGCGTCCTCGTCGGTGACGTCGTCGCCGATGACCACCGGCACCCGGCCGGCAAAGGGCGGCTCGTTCATGAATTCCAGCACCGCGCGGCCCTTGTCGTAGTCCTCGGCGCGAAACTCGTAGACCATCTTGCCCGGCACCACGTGAAAACCGGCCGGCAGGCTGTGCTCCAGGGTACAGACGAAGCGGCGCACCTCGTCCGCCAGCTCGGGGACACGGCGGTAGTGCAGGGCCAGGGACATGCCCTTGTCCTCCAGCAGGGTGCCGGGATGGGCCGCAACGAACTCCGCCAGGCGGCGCTGGATGGTCCGGTGATGGAGATCCTCGCGCTGGACCTGGTGAACGCCGCCGCGCGCGTCGCGCCGCTCGGCGCCATGCTGGCCGGCGGCGGGACGGCCGGCCCCGAACAGGCGGTCGATGTCGGCCAGCGCGCGGCCGCTGATGAGCGCCAGGGCCCCGCCCAGCGCCCGGTCCAGGCGCTGGATGAGCGCCCGGGCGGCCGGCGGGACCTGCACCTGGTCGGGATGGTCCTCGATGGGCAGCAGGGTCCCGTCGATGTCCAGGAACAACGCCCAGTCGGGGGCGAAGGGGGGAACGGCGTGACGGGGACGCTCGCAGGACCTGCTCATGGGGATAGGGTAAGGGCAGCGGCCCGGCGGCCTCAACAACCCGGGCCGCGGCCGGAAGCCGTCAGAAGTTTTCGCGCCGGTTCCAGATGTCTTCCGCGCCCCCGCCGCGGCGCCGATCCTCGCCCGAGCGACGCGGGGTCTTGTCGGGCTCGAAGCGCACCATGGCGCGGCGATCCGGCAGCTGCCGCCGCTGGCG
>JALUTW010000534.1 GCA_027021685.1 Chromatiales bacterium
CCTCCCGCGTGTACTCGATGCGTGCGCGGCCCGTGCGTTCCATGAACTCGTCCCCCACGTGGGCGGAGATGTGGCGCAGCCCCACCCGCCAGGCCAGGGAGCGGTGATGGCGGCCCGACAGATAGAGGCCGTAGATCCCGTCCCAGCCGATGTTGTCCTGCGACTGGTCCACGTCGAACTGGCCGTTGATGGCCGCCTCCAGGGTCACCTGCCAGCCGCGCGCCGGATTCGCGGCCGACACCCGCCGCACGATGCCCAGCGGCCCGCCCACCTTGAGCAGGAACCGCTTGCGCCCGGCGTTGGCCAGGGTGGACCGGGACAGGGCCATGGCCTGGAAGCTGAAGGTGGTACGCAGGGGATCGGCCAGATAACGAGGATACATCTGCTCCAGCGGAAACCACTGCCACCGGGCCTGTGCCGCTTCCCCGCCGTGCACGCCCGATGCGGCCGGCAGGCCAAGTACCACCACCATCACCCGCAGGAAACGGCGCGCGGTCACGGCGGAGCTATCTCCCGCGGCCAGGATCCGCATCCTCGTCGTCCAGCGCCAGCAGGGAGGCATTGCCGCCCACCGCCGCGGTGTTCACCGTCCAGGTGCGCTCGACGGCGAGGCGCGGCAGGTACCAGGGCCCGCCCGCCTTGGGCCCGGTGCCCGACAGGCCCTCGCCGCCGAAGGGCTGCACCCCCACCACCGCACCGATCATGTTGCGGTTGACGTAGACGTTGCCCGCGCGGGCGCGGCGGCGCACCACCTCGGCCGTGGCTCCGATGCGGCTGTGCACCCCGAGGGTGAGCCCGTAACCGGTGGCATTGACGGCCTCCACCACCTGCTCCAGATCCGCGGCGCGGTAGCGCACCACGTGCAGCACCGGGCCGAACACCTCGCGCCGCAGCAGGCCGGGGCCGTCCAGCTCGAACACCGCCGGGCCCAGATACCAGCCCGCCCCGCACCCGGCCGGCAGCGGCAGCTCCAGCAGGCAACGGGCCTCGCGGCGCATGCGCTCCAGGTACCGCTGCACGCCTTCCCGCGCCGTGGCGTCGATGAGCGGCCCCACGTCCGTCTCCAGCCGGGCCGGGTCGCCCAGGCGCAACTCGCGCATGGCTCCCAGCAGCATGGCCAGCACCCGGTCCGCGGTGTCATCCTGCAGAAACAGCAGCCGCAGCGCCGAGCAGCGCTGGCCGGCGGAGTCGAAGGCCGAGGCCAGCACGTCCCGCACCACCTGCTCGGGCAGCGCGGTGGAGTCCACGATCATGGCGTTGAGTCCGCCGGTCTCGGCGATCAACGGCACGATGGGCCCGTCGCGGGCCGCCAGCACCCGGTGCAGGCGGCGGGCGGTCTCGGTGGAGCCGGTGAAGCACACTCCGGCCACGCGCGGGTCGCGCACCAGGCCCTCGCCCACGACGGCGGCCGGGCCCGGCAGGCAGTGCAGCACCTCCGCCGGCACGCCCGCCTCCAGCAGCAACCGCACCACCCGGTCCGCCACCAGCGGCGTGGCGGTGGCCGGCTTGGCCACGACGGCATTGCCCGCGGCCAGCGCCGCCACCACCTGGCCGGCGAAGATGGCCAGCGGAAAGTTCCAGGGACTGATGCAGGCGAACACCCCGCGCCCGTGCAAGCTCAGGGTGTTGGCTTCACCCGTGGGCCCGGGCAGGTCCAGCGGGGTGAACACCTCTTCGAGCTGCTGCGCGTAGTAACGGCAGGCGTCCACCGCCTCGCGCACCTCGTCCAGGGCGTTGGGCACCGTGCGTCCGCCCTCGGCCACCACCAGTGCCGCGAGCCCGGTGCCGTGGGCCTCGATGAGATCCGCCGCCCGGCGCAGCACCGCCGCCCGCTCCTGCGGCGGCGCCGCCGCCCACTCCGGCGCGGCGGCGCGGGCGCAGGCCAGCGCCGCCTCCACCGCGCTCTCGTCCGCCGCTGCCACCGTGCCCACCACCCGTTCCGGCTCGGCAGGTGAACGAACCTCCCGCACCGGCCCGGCGAGCGGCCGGCCGTTCACCAGTGGTGCCGCGTGGTGGGCCTGTGCGGCGGCTGCCGCCATGTGCCCGTTCAGCTCCACGATCACCGCCGGATCGCTGAGGTCCCAGCCGCGCGAATTGCGGCGCCGCGGGCCGTACAGCCGCGGCGGCGGGGGCAGGCGCGGGTGGCCCTTGGGCGAGATCCCTTCCAGGCGCCGGACGGGATCGGCCACCAGGGTCTCCACCGGCGCCCGCTCGTGGGCCAGGCGGTTGACGAACGAGGTGTTGGCACCGTTCTCCAGCAGCCGCCGCACCAGGTAGGGCAGCAGGTCCTCGTGGCTGCCCACCGGGGCGTACACCCGGCACGGGACCGTATCCGCGACCGCATACAGTGCCTCGCCCATGCCGTGCAACCGCTGGAACTCCATGGGTACACCCTGCGCCAGCTCCAGCACCGCCGACGCGGTGTGTGCGTTGTGGGTGGCGAACTGGGGAAAGAAGGCCTCCTCCGCCGCCAGGATGCGGCGCGCGCACACCAGATAGGAGACGTCGGTGGCCGTCTTGCGGGTGTAGACCGGATACTCGTCGAGACCGCGTTCCTGGGCACGTTTGATCTCCGTGTCCCAGTAGGCCCCCTTCACCAGCCGCAGCATGATGCGGCGGCCGTGGCGGCGGGCCAGTGCCGCCAGGTGGTCCACCAGTGCCGGCGCCGCCTTGTGATAGGCCTGCACCGCGATGCCCAGTCCCTCCCAGCCGGCCAGCGCGTCATCGTCGGCGTACACCGCCTCGAACACGTCCAGGGTCAGGTGCAGACGCTCGATCTCCTCGGCGTCGATGGTGAGCCCCAGGCCCGCCGCCCGCGCCTGCCGGGCCAGGGCGGACACCACCGGCACCAGCTCCACCAGCACCCGCGCCCGCTGCGCGTACTCGAAGCGCGGGTGCAGGGCCGACAGCTTGACCGAGATCCCCGGTGCCTCCGCCACCGGTGCACCGGGAGCCGACCACGGGGTCAGGGCCTCGATGGCCTGCTCGTAGGCGGTGCGGTGGCGGGCGGCATCATCGGCGGTGAGCGCCGCCTCGCCCAGCATGTCGAAGGAATAGCGCCGCGGGTCGTTGCCCTCGCGCTGCACGCGCTGCAGGGCCTCCTCCATGTCCCGGCCCAGCACGAACTGCCGCGCCAGAATGGCCATGGCCTCGCGCACGGCGGCCCGCACCACCGGCTCGCCCAGGCGCGCGGCGAGCCGCCCCAGCACCTCGCCCGTGCTGCGCGCCTCGGCCTCCTTCAGCTCCACCAGGCGTCCGGCCAGCATCAGGCCCCAGGTGCCCGCGTTGACGAACAGGGATCGCCCGTCGCCCAGGTGGCGCGCCCAGTCCGCTCCGCCCAGCTTGTCCGCCAGCAGGCGGTCCACGGTCTGTGCATCGGGCACCCGCAGCAGGGCCTCGGCCAGGCACATGAGCTGCACGCCCTCGGGTGTGGTGAGATCGTACTCGGCGAGGAAGGCATCGAGCCCGGTCTTGCGCCGCGCGCGCATGGCCTCCACCCACTGGCGCGCACGCGCCTCGATGCGCCGCCGCGCCTCCGGGTCCAGGCCCACTGCGGACAGCAGCGCCTCCACCGCCTCGTCCTCGGAGCGGCGGAGGGCCGCACTGAGACGCGGCCGCTGGAGAGGTGGCTCGCGGACAAGCATGTAGAGACGGTAGCCCCGGCAGGGGGACAAGGCAAGCCGCGCCGGCGATCCCGTCTCAGCGGGTGATGTCGCCCTCCCCGGGGGCCCGCTTGCGGCCATCGATCATGGCGCGGACCAGATTCTCCCGGTGGACCACGCTCTCCACCAGGACGCCGGCGATGTGGACGAACACCAGCAGCACCGTGAGGTTGGACAGGACCTCGTGGGTCTCCTCCAGAAAGTCCTCCCAGTGCTCGCGCCCGGCCATGAACCCCGCCAGGGGTCCCGCGTGCTCCTCGGCCCCGTACACCGCCAGCCCGGTGAGGCTGATGAGCAGCAGCAGGACCAGCAGGATCACGATCATCAGCCCCCCGGCCGGATTGTGGCCCAGGTAGCGCCGGGCCGTGCCCCGCAGCACGTCCCGGGCGTAGGCCAGGGCCGTGCCCGGCGAGGTGACGAAGCTGGAAAACCGGGCGTAGCGCGGCCCGACGAAGCCCCACAGGATGCGGAACACCACCAGCCCCAGCACCGTGTAGCCGGCCCACACGTGCAGCGCCAGCAGGTCATCCTCGGTGAGATAGGCGATGGTGAAGGCCACCACCAGCGTCCAGTGAAACACCCGCACCAGCGGGTCCCAGACCCTGACGTACTGATCCCCGGTCATGGCACACCTCCTTTCTCAGGTGTGCATACCTTACCAGAACCGGCTGAAACGAAGCTGAAAAAATCCCGCCCCACCCCCTCATCGGCCCAGGTCGCCGGGCGGGATCGGGCCATGGCCCGCGCGCAAAAGGCCCGAAAACGGCGGTCAGAACTTCACGGCAGCGATGCCACGGGCGACCCTCATTCGGCCCTGATCTCCACCTTCTGGTTGTTTCCGCACTTGAAGCAACGAAAGGCCGACGTGTAGGTCCCCCAGCCTTCGATACTGGTCTTTCTCTCGCCGGGACTGACATGACCGCAGGAATCGCACTTTTCCTTGTAAGTGACCAGATTCCCGTCCTGCTTCAGGATAACCACGCCTTGCAATGCGACTGCTGGCATATCCACCCTCCAGACATATCCACGGTTTAGTCCCCGCCTTCCCCACCATCGTAATGGTGGCCAGACATTTTCGCAGGTGGATAATCCACTATCCGGTCATTCCAATCCTCATTGGACTCGATAGGTTCACCGTATATCAGACTCTTGAAAGGCCAGGGAATCCAACTCCTCGGAATCGCCTCGGGTAAGTGGTCATATACAATTCGGAGAACGATGCTCGCCCCAATATAAGGAATGATCCATACAAATATGGTTCCTCTCGCGAATCGGTGCACGGAGAAGCGGTTGAATAGTTGAAAAGCATGAGTCTCATCAGGTACTTAGGAAGCGCGAACTTATCTGAGCACCTGAGAGGAGACCCATGCTTGTTGAAAGTT
>JALUTW010000535.1 GCA_027021685.1 Chromatiales bacterium
CACGGTGATGACCGCCCAGTGGGGGCCGGCCATCTCCAAGAACCCTTACCTGTCGTTCCAGTTCACCGGCGGCAAGGCCGGCGACACCATCGAGCTCTCCTGGGTCGACAACAAGGGCCAGAGCGACTCCGCCAGCGCCAAGATCCGCTGAACGCGCGGGGCCCCGGGGTCCCGCCACCACATCGCCTGTGGTTGCAGGCCGGTCCAGGGGACCGGCCTCTTTTTTGTCCCGCCCAGCACCCGATCCGCGCTGGCCGTACCGCCACGAGCGGTTATCATGGAGCCATGACCGGCGCCGCCTGCACCACCGGAGACCGACCGTGACCTCCCGCCCGCCCCCGCTGGAGACCGTGGAGCTGGGACCCGCCGATGCCGAGGCCAGCGTCGTCTGGCTGCACGGGCTGGGTGCCGACGGCCACGACTTCGTGCCCGCGGTGGAGACGCTGTCCTTCGCCGGCAAGGCGCGGGTGCGGTTCGTGCTGCCCCACGCGCCGGTGCGGCCGGTGACCCTCAACGGCGGCCTGCCCATGCGCGCGTGGTTCGACATCTACGCCATCGAACCCGGTGCGCCCCAGGACGAGGCCGGCCTGCGCGGGAGCGCCGCCGCCGTGGCGGCGCTGCTGGCGCGGGAGGCGGCACGCGGCGTACCGCCTGAACGCCAGGTGCTGGCCGGCTTTTCCCAGGGCGGGGCCACGGCCCTGTTCACCGGCCTGCGCCAGGCGCAACCCCTGGCCGGGATCATGGTCCTCTCGGGCTGGCTGCCGCTGGCGGATGCGGCCGCGGCCGAGGCCACCGCGGCCGGCCGCGGCACCCCGGTGTTCATGGCCCACGGACGGCGCGATCCGGTGGTTCCCATCGCCCTGGGCCAGGCCGCCCGCCGGCGGCTGGAGGCACTGGGCTGCACCGTGGAGTGGCACGAGTACGACCTGGACCACAGCGTGAGCCTGGACGAGCTGGCCGACATCGGCCGCTGGCTGGAACGGGTGCTGGGGCTGGCGGCCAGCGGCTA
>JALUTW010000536.1 GCA_027021685.1 Chromatiales bacterium
CCGCGGCGGCCAGCACCCGCCGCGCGGCGGCCACCGCACCGGGGGCCAGGAGGTCGTCGCTGCAGCCCGGAAACAGCCACACGGTCTCCAGGGGAGGGCCCGGTGACAAATGCACCGCGTTTTCATCTGTCCCGGCGGGGACCCGGCCGGCGAAACGGGAACGGGATGCACTGGTCACCGGCCCCTTTTTGCGGGGGGCCAGGGTGTCGGTCAGGCGCTGGAGCCGCTTCAGGCCCAGGCGCGCGGCCGCGCGGGTGCGCTGTGCCCACCCCACCAGGCCTGCGGCGCGCGCCACGCGCAGAAGGGCGGCCAGGGCCCGCCACAGGCGCGGGCGGGCAGTGAGGCGCACCAGGGCCCCCCGCGGGCGGTCGCCGGCCAGCCGGGCGCGGGCGGCATCCATCATGCGCCCGAAGGGCACGCCGGCCGGGCAGGCGTCCTCGCAGGCACGGCACAGGAGGCAGCGCTCCAGGTGCCGGCGCAGGGCCGGCTCCGGCGCCAGCACCCCGCGGGCCAGTCCGTCCATGAGGCTGATGCGCCCGCGGGGTGCGTCGTTCTCGTCCCGGGCCGCGGCATAGGTGGGGCAGCGGGCCGAGCACAGGCCGCAGCGCACGCAGCGGTCGGCGGCGCGGGCGATGTCGAAGGCGGCGTCCCGGTGGGCGTCCCGGGCCGCCGGCAACGCAGGGCTGAGCATGCGAGGGTTCCGTCGGGTCAGGTTGTCGCGGCGCTGCCCCCGGCCGGGGCATCCCGTATAATCCGCCCATCGTATCGCATCGCCCCCGCGGGGCGCACTTCCGGTCGAGGTTCCATGTCCAGTTACTACCGCCACCACCTGTTCTTCTGCGTCAACCAGCGCGACGACGGCACGCCCTGCTGCGCGGAGCACGGCGCGCGCCGCGTGCGCGACTACGCCAAGGAGCGGCTCAAGGCCCTGGGCCTGCACGCGCCGGGCGAGGTGCGGGTGAACAAGGCCGGCTGCATGGGTCGCTGCGACCAGGGGCCGGTGCTG
>JALUTW010000537.1 GCA_027021685.1 Chromatiales bacterium
GGCAGATAGTTCAGCGGCGCCGGTGCGCCTTCCTCTGCCTGTTCCTCGCTTTCCGCCGGTGCGGGCTGGGGCAGGCACAGGGTGAACAGGAGCAGGCTGAGCAAGAAAGAGGTGCGGCGCATGGCGGATCTCTCGTGTTGTCGTGAGCCGGACCGGCGCCGCGAGCGGGCGCCCCGGGGGACATATCGTCCCCGGGGACACGCACTTTAACCGCGGCCGCCGGCCGCGGTCCGGATCAGGAGTCGCCGCCCGTGCCGGAGGTGCCGTCGGCCGCCTTGGGCGCGGGTGCCGGCTTGTCCGCGGGTTCCGTGGCGGGTTCCGGGCGGGACGCGGCCGGGGCCCGGGGTTCCGCGGGCGTGGCGGCCGGAGTCGGCGCGGGCGCCGGCTGCGGGCGCTCCGCCGCTGCCGGTGGCCGGGCCTCGGCGGCCGGTTTCACGGGGGCCGGGGCAGGGCGGGCCGCAGCCGGAGCGGATGTGGGCGCCGGGGAGGGCGGGCCGCCGGCGGGCGCCGGTGCGCCACCGCCGTTCCGCGGGGCCGGTGCGGGCCGGCCGTTTTCCGCCTGTTGCGGGGGCGTGCCGCCGGAATCCGGCCGTTCAGCGGCCTGGGGCCGGGACTGGCCGTTGCGCTCCCGGGACGGGTCCGCCTGGGCCTGGTTTGGCGCCGCCGCCTGATCGGCCTGGGCCTGTCCCTGGGCCTGGCTGCCGCCTCCCCGGCGCCGGCGGCCGCCGCGGCGCCCGCGCCGGCTGCGGGTCTCTTTCTGCTGGCCCTCGCCGCCAGCGGCCTCTTTCGCTGCCGGCTTTTCCTCGGGCCGGGCGGACGGCTGCGGTGCCGCCGCCTTGGCACTGTCCGCCGCCTGGGCGGCACGGGTTTCCTTCTGCTGGGCCTCGCCGTTGCCGTTGCGCCCGCCGCGCTGCTCGGCCTTGCGGGCGCCCGCCTGCTGCTGGCCGCCGCGCGCGCTGCGCTGGGCCTTGCCGCGGCTGCTTCCGCGCTGGGCCTTGCCGCGGCCGGACCCGGTGCTGCGGCGGCGGGACTGGGTGGTCTTCTTGCTCCGGGCGGGCTTTTTCTTCTCCTCGCCACTGCCGAACAGGGCGCGCCACAGGCGCACGAACAGGCCGGGGCCGGCGGGCTGCCGGGTCTCGGCCGCCGGCGGCGCCGGTGCCGGGCGCGGGGTGGGCGGGGCCACGGCCTTCACCGCCGGGGCCTCGGCCGCGGGCGGGGCCTCGGTGAAGCGGCTGGTGTCCACCACCTCTTCGGGCTCGCGGGCCAGCTCATAGCTGGGGCCGGCACCCTGTTCCGCCATCTCGTCCTCGCGGATGCGCTGCACTTCGTAGGCCGGCGTCTCCATGTGCGGGTTGGGCACCAGCACCACGTGCACCTTGTGGCGGCTCTCCAGGCTGGCGATGACCTCGCGCTTCTCGTTGAGGAGGAAGGTGGCCACCGGCACCGGGAGCTGGGCCACGACCCGGCCGGTCTTCTCCTTCATGGCCTCTTCCTCGATGATGCGCAGCACCGACAGGGCCAGGGACTCCACCCCGCGGATGGTTCCCTGGCCGTTGCAGCGCGGGCACACCACCTGGCTGGACTCGCCCAGCGAGGGGCGCAGGCGCTGGCGCGACATCTCCAGCAGGCCGAAGCGGGAGATGCGGCCCACCTGGACCCGGGCGCGGTCCACCTTGAGCGCCTCGCGCAGGCGGTTCTCCACCTCGCGCTGGTTGCGCGACGGGGTCATGTCGATGAAGTCGATGACGATGAGGCCGCCCAGGTCACGCAGCCGGAGCTGGCGCGCGATCTCGTCCGCCGCCTCGAGGTTGGTCTGCAGCGCAGTCTCCTCGATGTCCGCGCCCTTGGTGGCCTTGGCCGAGTTGATGTCGATGGAGACCAGGGCCTCGGTGTGGTCGATGACCAGGCCGCCGCCCGAGGGCAGGCGCACCTCGCGGCGGAAGGCCGACTCGATCTGGGACTCGATCTGGTAGCGCGAGAACAGCGGCACCGGGTCCTGGTACAGCTTCACCTTGTGCAGGTTGTGGGGCATGACCTGGGCCACGAACTCCCGCGCCTGCTCGTAGACCTCGGGCTCGTCGATGAGGATCTCGTTGATGTCGTTGCGGAAGTAGTCGCGGATGGCCCGGGTGACCAGGTTGCTCTCCTGGTAGATGAGGAACGGCGCCGGCCGCTCCCGCGCGGCCTCCTCGATGGCCTTCCACAGGTGCAGCAGGTAGTCCAGGTCCCACTGCAGCTCCTCGACGCTCTTGCCCACGCCGGCGGTGCGCAGGATGAGCCCCATGTCCGGCGGGATGTCGAGCTGGGCCAGGGCGTCGCGGGCCTCGCTGCGGTCCTCGCCCTCGATGCGGCGCGAGACCCCGCCCGCGCGCGGGTTGTTGGGCATGAGCACCAGGTAGCGCCCGGGCAGGCTGATGAAGGTGGTCAGCGCCGCACCCTTGGTGCCGCGCTCCTCCTTGTCCACCTGCACCACCAGCTCCTGGCCCTCGGCCAGGGCCTCCTTGATGCTCACCCGGCCCGAGGCCGGCGCCCCCTCCTTGAAACAGGAGCGGGCCACTTCCTTCAGCGGCAGGAAGCCGTGGCGCTCGGCGCCATAGTCGACGAAGGCGGCCTCGAGGCTGGGTTCGATGCGGGTGATGCGGCCCTTGTAGATGTTGGACTTCTTCGACTCCCGCTGGGTGGTCTCGATGTCCAGGTCGTAGAGGGTCTGGCCGTCGACGAGTGCGACACGCAACTCTTCACGCTGAGTTGCGTTAAAGAGCATTCTTTTCATGTGTAAACCTTGTGCTGAGGCGCTCAACCACGACCCGTGGGAGTGGGGTCTGCGGGGTCGCCCGACCGTCCAACGCAGCACGCGTGCGCTTCGGTCGGCGCAGCGCCTCGTAAAACGGTGTGATCGACGAACCGCCCGCCATGCCTACTCAGCACGGGCATGGGAGCGCAGTGATTCCATTTACAGCCGCCGGCCCGGGTCCTTTGGCCCTGCCACCGGCGACCAGCCAGTGTTCCATGGAGCCCGCGCGCCTTGCACCCGGGCCCGAAACCAGTCAAATTACGCGCGTTTTCACGCGGCCTCGAAAAATCCGAGACTTGCGCGCACTATATCAATGTTGCCCCGGCGGGGCAATCGGTGGGAACAGGGCGGGAACGGGCGGTCAACGGCATGGAAAACACCGGAAAAGGCGTGCAAATCCTCGAGATTACCGAGGACCAGGCCGGGCAGCGGGTGGACAACTTCCTCCTGGCCCGGCTCAAGGGCGTTCCCCGCTCCCACGTGTACCGCATCCTGCGCCGGGGCGAGGTCCGGGTCAACCGGGGCCGCATCAAGCCCCACTACCGGCTCCGGGCCGGCGACCGCCTGCGCCTGCCGCCGGTGCGCCGGCGCGAGGCGGGCACCCTGCGCCCCCCGGCCGCCCTGCTTGAGCGGCTGGAGCGGGCCATCCTGTACGAGGACGAGCGCCTGCTGGTGCTGGACAAGCCCGCCGGGGTGGCGGTGCACGGCGGTTCCGGCCTGAGCTTCGGCGTCATCGAGGCCCTGCGCGCGCTGCGGCCCGGGGCCCCCTACCTGGAGCTGGTTCACCGCCTGGACCGGGACACCTCCGGCTGCCTGCTGGTGGCCAAGCGGCGCTCCGCCCTGCGGGCCCTGCACGGGCTCCTGCGCGAGGGCCGGGTGGACAAGCGCTACCTGGCCCTGGTGCGGGGCGCGTGGCCGGGCGGGCCCCACCGGGTCGACGTGCCCCTGCGCAAGAACGTGCTGGCCTCGGGCGAGCGCGTGGTACGGGTGAGCGAGGCGGGCAAGGCGGCGCAGACCGAGTTCACCGCCCGCTGGACGGGGGAGGACGTGACCCTCGTGGAGGTGCGGCTGCTCACCGGCCGCACCCACCAGATCCGGGTCCATGCCGCCCACGCCGGCCATCCCCTGGCCGGCGACGAGCGTTACGGCGATGCTGCGTTCAACCGGGCCCTGCGCCGGGCGGGGCTGCGGCGGCTGTTTCTCCACGCGTGGTCGGTGGCGCTGGAAATGCCCGGTGGCGGCCCCCATCTCCAGGTGACGGCGCCGCTGCCGGCGGACCTGCTGGCGGTGCTGGAACGACTGGGATGCATGACGTGCAAGACGGATTTCGGCTGATCGTGTTCGACTGGGACGGGACCCTCATGGACTCCGAGGCCCGCATCGTGGACTGCCTGCGCCGGGCGGCGGAGGCGGCGGGCCTGCCCGCGCTGCCGGCGGAACGCCTGCGCGAGGTCATCGGCCTCAGCCTCGACGGCGCCTTCGCCCGCCTGTACCCGGAGGCCGGGGCCGCCACCCGCGCCCGGCTGGCCGAGGCCTACCGCGAGGAATTCCTGCACCGCAACCCCACGCCCAGCCGCCTGTTTCCCGGCGCCCGCGAGCTGCTGTCGCGGCTGCACGCGGGCGGCCGCCTGCTGGCGGTGGCCACCGGCAAGGCCCGCCGCGGGCTGGACCGGGTGCTGGCCGAGACCGGCCTGGGCCGCTACCTCCATGCCAGCCGCTGCGCCGACGAGACCGCCTCCAAGCCCTCGCCCAGGATGCTGCACGAGATCCTGGACGAACTGGCGGTGGCCCCGGAGCAGGCCCTCATGGTGGGCGACACCGACTACGACCTGGAGATGGCCCGCGCCGCCGGGGTGGCCGCGGTGGGTGTGACCCACGGGGTGCACGACGCCGAGCGCCTGCGCCGCCACCGGCCCCTGGCCCTGGTGCCGGATCTCCACGCCCTGGACCGCTGGCTGGCAGGGCCCGCTGCCGCCGTCTCCTGACACGGCGCCGGGCCCGTATATAATCCCCGCAACGAGCAGCACCGAACGGGCCCACCATGAACGACGAACAACACCAGGGCGGCGGGCAGCCGCCGGCGAAACCGGCGGAGAGCTGGGAGCGGGACGTCCTCACCCGCCTGGCCTACGCCGCCCTCAACGAGCAACGCCGGGCGCGGCGCTGGGGCATCTTCTTCAAGGCGCTCACCCTCGCCTACCTGTTCCTGCTCCTGGTGCTCCTCTTCACCTCGCGCGAGGGGGCCGTGGCCCCCGGCCTGGCCGGGCGCCACACCGCACTGGTGGAGATCAAGGGCGTCATCGCCGACGATGCCCAGGCCAGCGCCGACCTCGTCATCAGCGGCCTGCGCGCGGCGTTCGAGAACGAGAACGCCGCCGGGGTCATCGTGCGCATCAACAGCCCCGGCGGCAGCCCGGTGCAGGCCGGCTACATCAACGACGAGATCCGGCGCCTGCGCGAGAAGTATCCGGACAAGCCGGTGTACGCGGTGGTCACCGACATCTGTGCCTCGGGCGGCTACTACGTGGCGGTGGCGGCACAGGAGATCTATGCCGACAAGGCCTCGCTGGTAGGGTCCATCGGCGTGCTCTCCAACGGCTTTGGCTTCGTGGAAGCGATGAAGAAGCTGGGTATCGAGCGCCGCCTCTACACCGCCGGCGAGCACAAGGGCTTCCTCGATCCCTTCTCGCCCGAGGACCCGGAGGAGGTGGCCCACTTCAAGCAGGTGCTGGAAACCACCTACCGCCAGTTCGTCAAGGCGGTGAAGGACGGGCGCGGCGACCGCCTCAAGGGCGACGAAAAGAAGATCTTCTCCGGCCTCATCTGGTCCGGCGAGCAGAGCGTCGAGCTGGGCCTGGTGGACGGCCTGGGCAGCTCGAGCTGGGTGGCGCGCAAGCTCATCGGCGCCGAGCGCATCGTGGACTACACGCCACGGCCCACCTTCCTCGACCGTTTCGCCGAACGCCTCGGCGCCGGCGCCGCACAGGTCATCGCCCGCGGCCTGGGCCTGGAAGGGCAGTCGTTGAAATGACCGCCCGTGGCGACAAGCGCAACGGGCGGTACCGGTGAACTCGCGCCGCAAAAAACTTTCAACGCAAAGACGCAGAGGCGCAAAGGGTGCAGAGGGAAGATGATTCGCAGTCAGGAACCCGGTGCGTTCGCAGGGCGAACGCACCCTACGGGTATTCTGCGCCTCTGCGTTTACATCACGGACATGGAATCTTCACTGTAAACGCCCGCCGAGGACGTCCACGCCCTCGGCTTCCAGCATGGCCACCAGGCGGATGAGGGGCAGGCCCATGAGGGCACTGGGGTCATGGCCTTCCATGCGCCGGAACAGGGCGATGCCCAGTCCTTCCGACTTGAAGCTGCCGGCGCAGTCGTAGGGCTGCTCGCGCTCGAGGTAGCTCTCGATCTGTTCGCCGGTGAGCTCGCGGAACACGACCCAGAACGGCTCCACGCACTGCTGCCGCGTGCCGCGCGCGGTATTGATCAGGCACAGGCCGGTGTAGAACGTCACCGTGCGGCCGGAGGCGTTGCGCAGCTGCTCCACCGCGGCGGCGTGGCCGCCGGGCTTGCCCAGCACCCGGCCTTCGCACACCGCCACCTGGTCGGAGCCGATGACCAGGGCCTCGGGCTCGGCCGCAGCCACCGCCTCGGCCTTGGCGCAGGCCAGCCGCTCCACCAGCCGCTGCGGGGTCTCGCCCGGTTGCGGCGACTCGTCCACGCCGGGCGAGGCGGTCTCGAACGGCAGGCCCAGGCGCCCGAGCAGCTCGCGCCGGTAGGGAGAGGTGGAGGCCAGGATCAGCTTCACGGGCTCAGGCGATCTCGATGAGGGCCTCGTCGGGGGTCACGCTGTCGCCCTTGGCCACGTGGATGGCCTTGACCTCGCCGGCCACCGGGGCCTGGATCTCGGTCTCCATCTTCATGGCCTCGGCGATGAGCACGGCGTCGCCGGCGGACACCTTCGCCCCCACCTCGACCAGCACCTCGACGATGGTGCCGGGCATGGAGGTGGTGACGTGGCCCGGCTCGGTGGCGCGCGGGCGCCGGCCGCGGCGCGCGGGATGGGCGGCGTTGACGGGCTGGCCCTCGGCGTCCAGCTCCACCTCCTTCAGCGGCTCGACGATGATCTCCTCCGGCTGGCCGTCCACCCGCAGGTAGTAGGGCGACTTGTCGTGCAGGTGATGCCCGGTGCCCGTGATCTCGATGTGATAGGTCTCGCCGTGAAAGGTGACGTTGAACTCGGTGGCCGCCACCGGCGGGCGCTGGGCGGGATCCGGCGGCGGCTCCAGCGGCTCCGGCTCCAGCGTGCCCTCGGCCCGCTGGTGCAGGAACTCCAGGCCCACGTCGGGGAACATGGCATAGGTGAGCACATCCTCCTCGGAACGGGCGAGGTCGCCCACCTCCTGGCGCAGGGCGTCCATCTCCGGCTTGAGCAGGTCGGCCGGACGGCATTCGATGACCTCCTCGTTGCCGATGGCCATGTGCCGCACCTGCGGGCTCACCTCGCCGGGCGGGCGGCCGTAGCGCCCCTGCAGGTAGTGCTTCACCTCGTTGGTGATGGTTTTGTAGCGTTCGCCGGTGATGACGTTGAGCACGGCCTGGGTCCCCACGATCTGCGAAGTGGGGGTGACCAGCGGCGGATAGCCCAGTTCCTTGCGCACCCGCGGGATCTCGGCCAGGACCTCGGCCATGCGGTGCAGCGCGCCCTGTTCCTTGAGCTGGTTGGAGAGGTTGGACATCATGCCGCCCGGCACCTGGTTCACCTGCACCCGGGTGTCGAGCCCGGTGAACTCGCTTTCGAACTGGTGATACTTCTTGCGCACCTCGCGGAAGTAGAAGCCGATCTCCTGCAGCAGCTCCAGGTCCAGGCCGGTGTCCCAGGGCGTGTCGCAGAAGGCGGCCACCATGCTCTCGGTGGGCGGATGGCTGGTGCCGCCGGAGAATGACGAGATGGCGGTGTCGATGCCCGCGGCGCCGGCATGGACACCGGCCCACTGGCACATGGCGGCCAGCCCGGAGGTGGCGTGGGAGTGGATGTGCACCGGGATCTCCAGCGCATCCACCAGGGCCGACACCAGGTCGTGGGTGGCCTGCGGCGTGAGCAGGCCGGCCATGTCCTTGATGGCCACGCTGTCACAGCCCATGGCCTGCATCTCGCGTCCCATGGCCACGAACTGGTCGATGGTGTGCACCGGGCTCACCGTGTAGCAGATGGCGCCCTGGGCGTGCTTGCCGGCCTTCTTCACCGCCTCCACCGAGACCCGGATGTTGCGCAGGTCGTTCATAGCGTCGAAGATGCGGAACACGTCGATGCCGTTGGCGGCGGCGCGCTGGACGAAGGCGCGCACCACGTCGTCCGAGTAGTGGCGGTAGCCCAGCAGGTTCTGCCCGCGCAGCAGCATCTGCAGGCGGGTGTTGGGCAGGGCCTGGCGCAGGGCCGCCAGCCGTTCCCACGGGTCCTCCTTGAGAAAGCGGATGCAGGCATCGAAGGTGGCGCCGCCCCAGACCTCCAGCGACCAGTAGCCCACCCGGTCCAGGCGGTCGCACACCGGCAGCATGTCCTCGGTGCGCATGCGGGTGGCGATGAGCGACTGGTGGGCGTCGCGCAGGATGGTGTCGGTGACTTTCAGTGCCGGCATGTTCAGATTCCCATGTGCGCGGCCAGGGCGGCGCCGATGGCGGCGGCCACGTCCCGGTTGGAGCGCTTGACCGAGTAGTTCACGAGTTCCGGGTGGGCCTCGACGAAGCCGGTGTCGAAGCGCCCGCTCTGGAACTCCGCCGAGCGCAGGATCTCCAGGTGGTAGGGGATGGTGGTCTTGACCCCGAACACCGAGATGTCGCGCAGCGCCCGTTGTGCGCGATCGATGACGGCGTCCCAGTCCAGTGCCCAGACGATGAGCTTGGCGCACATGGAGTCATAGTAGGGCGGGATCTCGTAGCCGGAGTAGATGGCCCCGTCGGTGCGCACCCCGGGACCGCCCGGGGCGAAGTAGCGGGTGATGCGGCCGAAGCAGGGCAGGAAGTCGTTCTTGGGATCCTCGGCGTTGATGCGGAACTCGATGGCGTAGCCGCGGCGGCGGATGTCCTCCTGGCGGTAGCGCAGCCTGAGTCCGGCGGCGATGCGGATCTGTTCCTGCACGATGTCCACCCCGGTGATGGCCTCGGTCACCGGGTGTTCCACCTGCAGGCGGGTGTTCATCTCCATGAAGTAGATGTTGTCGTCGGCATCGAGCAGGAACTCCACCGTGCCGGCGTTGACGTAGCCCACGGCACGGGCGGCGCGCACCGCCAGCTCGCCCAGGCGCTCGCGCTGGGCCTCGTCGAGCTGGGGCGAGGGCGCGATCTCCACCAGCTTCTGGTGGCGGCGCTGGATGGAGCAGTCACGCTCGAACAGGTGGATCACGTTGCCATGGCTGTCGGCCAGGATCTGCACCTCGATGTGGCGCGGCCGCTCGATGAACTTCTCCATGAACACCTCGGCACTGCCGAAGGCCTTTTCCGCCTCGGACACCACGCGGTCCCAGGCGCGCCGCAGCTCGTTTTCGTCGTCACAGCGGCGGATGCCGCGCCCGCCGCCGCCCGAGGTGGCCTTGAGCATCACCGGGTAGCCCATGTCCCGGGCCAGGGCCAGGGCCTCGTCCAGGCCGGACAGGTTGCCGTCGCTGCCCGGGGTCACCGGGATGCCCGCCTCGCGCATGGCGGCCCGCGCCGCAGTCTTGTCGCCCATGCGGCGGATGACCTCCGGCCCCGGGCCGATGAAGCGGATCCCGCGCCGGGCGCAGATCTCCGCCAGCTCCGGGTTCTCGGACAGGAAGCCGTAGCCGGGATGCAGGGCGTCGCAGCCGGTGGCCACGGCCAGGTTCACCAGGCGGTGGGCGTTGAGGTAGCCGGCCACGGTGTCGGGGCCCAGGCTGTAGGCCTCGTCGGCCTTCTTCACGTGCAGGGCGTAGCGGTCGGCCTCGGCGTACACCGCCACCGAGGTGATGCCCATCTCGGCACAGGCGCGGACGATTCGGACCGCGATCTCGCCGCGGTTGGCAATGAGTATTTTCTTTATCATCAAAGGGGTCCGGCCCGGACCGCGGCAGGGGAGGCCGCCGGCGAGGCTCCCCGATCTCTACGCAAAGGGGCCTGCCCTGTCAAGGCCGGACCGTGGCGGGGGCGCAAGAAGGCCCCGATTTCCCTGCATTTTTTTGACACTTGGCCACCCGATCTTTAGAATTCGCCCGTTATGGCTACGCGGCCACAACGGCTGCCGCAGCAGATCGACCCTTTCCGCCTGGCGGAGACCGGCCGCAGTCTGGCCGGGCCCCTGCCGCTGGCGGGGCTGGATCGGCTGGCCCCGCTGCTGGCCGCCGACGGCGGCGAGGTGGAAGTGGAGCTGAGCTTCGCCCGCGCGCCCCAGGGCGGCCACGTGGCGGAGGGCACGGTGCGGGGCCGCCTCAGGCTGGTGTGCCAGCGCTGCCTGCAGCCGGTGACGGTGGAGGTGGACATCCCCGTGCGGCTGGCCTTCGTCCACCACGAGGCGGAGATGGCGGGCCTGGGACCGGAATACGAACCCTGCCTGGTAGGCGAGGACGCGTTGCGCCTGGCCGACGTGGTGGAGGACGAATTGCTCCTGGCGTTGCCGCAGGTGCCCATGCACCCGCCCGAGGCCTGTCCCGCGGCCCGGGCGGCGGCGCCGGAAACCGAACCGGAGCCGGAGCGGGAACACCCGTTCGCCGCGCTGGCCCAACTGAAGAAAACGGATACAGACTGACTTCGAGGCAAGACCATGGCTGTTCAACAGAACCGCAAGACGCCGTCCAAGCGCGGCATGCGCCGTTCCCACGACGCCCTCAAGGCGCCCACGCTGTCCATCGAGCCCACCACCGGCGAGACCCATCGGCGGCACCACATCAGCCCCGACGGCTACTATCGCGGCCGCAAGGTGCTCGACACGGGCGAGGACTGAAGACACGGAGGCACGGCCGCCGGGCCGTTGCCGGCCGCCTGCACGGGATGTATGACGGGACATAGTGGCTGACGCTATGTCCCGCTTTACTTTATTTATAGGGCGGCCGGGCCCGGGCCCATCATGAACCAGCGAGACAGCACAATCGCGCTCGACGCCATGGGAGGGGACCACGGCCCGGCGGTGGTGGTCCCCGCGGCCCTGCGCGCGCTGGAGGCCCACCCCGATCTCACCCTCATCCTGGTGGGCCGGCCCGAGGCGGTGGAGGCCGAGCTCAAGCGCCACGGCGCGGGCGGCGGCGACCGCCTGCGCCTGCATCCGGCCACCCAGGTGGTGGCCATGGACGAGGCCCCGTCCCATGCCCTGCGCAGCAAGAAGGATTCCTCCATGCGCGTGGCCATCGACCTGGTCAAGCGCGGCGAGGCCGCGGCCTGCGTCAGCGCCGGCAACACCGGCGCGCTCATGGCCACCGCGCGTTTCGTGCTCAAGACCCTGCCGGGCATCGACCGGCCCGCCATCTGCACCGCGCTGCCCACGGTGCGCGGCCACACCCACGTGCTCGATCTCGGTGCCAACATCGATTCCGACGCCACCCACCTGTTCCAGTTCGCGGTCATGGGCTCGGTGCTGGCGGCGGCGGTGGACGGCAACGAGCGGCCCAGCGTCGGCCTGCTCAACATCGGCGAGGAGGAGATCAAGGGCAACGAACAGGTGAAGGAGGCCGCCCGCCTGCTGGCCGAGAGTCCCCTCAACTACACAGGTTTCATCGAGGGCGACGGCATCTTTCTGGGCGAGGCCGACGTGGTGGTCTGCGACGGCTTCGTGGGCAACGTCATGCTCAAGTCCTCCGAGGGCGTGGCCAGGATGATTGCCCACTACATGCGCCAGGAGTTCAGGCGTTCGCTGTTCACGCGCCTGGCCGGCCTGTGTGCCCTGCCGGTGCTGCGCGCGCTCAAGCGCCGCATCGATCCCCGCGAATACAACGGGGCCAGCCTGCTGGGGCTGCAGGGCATCGTGGTCAAGAGCCACGGCGGCGCCGACGTCAAGGCCTTCGCCGCCGCCATCGGTGTGGCCGTGACCGAGGTGCGCCAGGACGTGCCGCATCGCATCAGCGCACGGCTGGAGTCGCTGCTGGTGCAGGAGAAGCGGGCGTGACCTTCAGCCGCATCCGGGGCACGGGGGGGTACCTGCCGGAGAAGGTGCTCACCAACGCCGATCTCGAGCGCATGGTGGATACCAGCGACCAGTGGATCACCGAGCGCACCGGCATCAAGAAGCGCCACATCGCCGGCGACGACGAAACCACCTGCGACCTGGCCGAGGCGGCCGCGCGCCGCGCCCTGGAGGCCGCGGGCGTGGCGGCCGCGGACATCGACCTCATCATCGTCGCCACCACCACGCCCGACCGCGTGTTTCCCAGTACCGCCTGCCTGCTGCAGGAGCGCCTCGACATCCACGGCTGTGCCGCCTTCGACGTGCAGGCCGTGTGCACCGGCTTCGTCTACGCCCTGGGCGTGGCCGACAAGTTCATCCGCACCGGGACCGCGCGCTGTGCCCTGGTGGTGGGGGCCGAGACCCTGTCGCGCATCGTGGACTGGACCGACCGCAGCACCTGCGTGCTGTTCGGAGACGGCGCCGGCGCGGTGGTGCTCGCCGCCAGCGACGAGCCCGGGATCCTCTCCACCCACCTGCATGCCGACGGCAGCTACAAGGACCTGCTCACGGTGCCGGCCGGGGTCTCCGAGCACAGCGAGCTGCTGCACGAGGGCAAGGCCTACATGCAGATGAAGGGCAACGAGGTGTTCAAGATGGCGGTCAACACCCTGGGCCGCATCGTGGACGAGACCCTGGCCGCCAACGACATGGACAAGTCCCAGGTGGACTGGCTGGTGCCGCACCAGGCCAACATCCGCATCATCAATGCCACCGCGCGCAAGCTGGACATGTCGCTGGACCGGGTGATCGTCACCGTGGACGAGCACGGCAACACCTCGGCGGCCTCCATTCCCCTGGCGCTGGACATCGGCGTGCGCGATGGCCGCATCAAGCCGGGCGAGACCGTGCTGCTGGAGGCCTTTGGCGGCGGCTTCACCTGGGGCTCGGCGTTGTTGAGGTATTGAGGGGGATTGCGGGTACCGGGAAAAGCCGCAAGGTGTGCGGGAGCAGCCGATTCAGAGGACAGAGGACAGAAGGCAGAGGTCAGAATGGCCGTGTAGGAGCGGCCCCCGTTCAGAGGACGGATGACAGAAGACGGAGGACGGAAAGCCGCAGGGTGCCATCGTGCAGCGACCGTACCGAAGGAATTTACGTCTCTGTCCTCTGTTCTCTGTCCTCTGTTCTCTGGATGGGCGGCGCTCCTACGGGTGGAACGAACGATGTAGGAGCGGCGCCCGGCCGCGATTCAGAGGACAGAGGACAGAAGACGGAGGACAGAAGGGCGTAGGGTGCGATCGCATGGCGATCGCGCCGGGTTCCTCGCCGCGAATCGTCCATCCTCTGCGTCTTTGCGTTGAAGATTTTTCACGGCGCGGGGACAACAAACAGTGACACGATACGAAAGGAGCCTTTGACACGTGAGCCTGGGATTCGTGTTTCCGGGACAGGGTTCGCAGTCGGTGGGCATGCTCGATGCCCTGGCCGATGAGCCGGTGGTGCGCGAGACCTTCGAGCAGGCGGCCGCGGCCCTGGACTTCGATCTGTGGGCGCTGGTGCACGCCGGTCCCGCCGAGCGCCTCAACGAGACCGCCAACACCCAGCCCGCCATGCTCGCCGCGGGCGTCGCCTGCTGGCGCCTGTGGCAGGAGCGCGGCGGAGCCGAACCGGCGGTGATGGCGGGCCACAGCCTGGGCGAGTACACCGCGCTGGTGTGCGCCGGTGCACTGGACTTCGCGGACGCCCTGCGCCTGGTGCGCGCGCGCGGGCGCTTCATGCAGGAGGCGGTGCCGGCGGGCGAGGGGGCCATGGCCGCCATCCTCGGCCTCGACGACGACACCGTGAAGCGCATCTGCGCCGAGGCCGCCGACGACCGCGTGGTGGAGGCGGTCAACTTCAACGCCCCGGGCCAGGTGGTGGTGGCGGGCCACGCCGATGCGGTGGCCCGCGCGGTGGAGCAGGCCAAGGCGGCCGGGGCCAGGCGCGCCCTGGTGCTGCCGGTGAGCGTGCCGTCCCACTGCAGCCTCATGCGCCCGGCGGCCGAGCGCCTGGCGGCGGAGCTGAAACAGGTGGACCTCCGGCCTCCGCGCATTCCGGTCATCAACAACGTGGACGTGGCCGCGCCGGACGATCCGGAGGCCATCCGCGACGCCCTGGTGCGCCAGCTTCACAGCCCGGTGCGCTGGGTGGAGGTGATCCAGGCCATGCGCGCGCGGGGGGCGGAACGCCTCATCGAGTGCGGCCCGGGCAAGGTGCTCACGGGACTGGTCAAGCGCATCGATCGCGCACTGGCGGTGCAGCCGGTGTTCGACGCCGACAGCCTGGCCCAGGCCCTGTCGGCCTGAATCCGTCACACGACGATCAACGACAAGGGGGAGAAGACACGACATGTCGCTGGAGAACGAGATCGCCCTGGTCACCGGCGCCAGCCGCGGCATCGGCCAGGCCATCGCCCTGGCCCTGGGCCGGGCCGGCGCGCGGGTGGTGGGAACCGCCACGTCCGAGGCCGGTGCCGGGCGCATCACCGACACCCTGAAGGAAAACGGCATCGAGGGCCGCGGGCTGGTGCTGGACGTGACCGATCCCGGCAGCATCGAGGCCGGGCTCAAGGCCATGGAGGAGGCCGTGGGCGCACCCACGATCCTGGTCAACAACGCCGGCATCACCCGCGACACCCTGCTCATGCGCATGAAGGACGAAGACTGGCAGGCCATCATCGACACCAACCTCACCAGCATCTACCGCATGAGCAAGGCCTGCCTGCGGGCCATGACCAAGGCCCGCCGCGGCCGCATCATCAGCATCGCCTCGGTGGTGGGGGTGGCGGGCAACGCCGGCCAGACCAACTACGCCGCGGCCAAGGCCGGGGTCATCGGCTTTTCCAAGGCCCTGGCCCGCGAGGTGGGGCCGCGCGGCATCACCGTCAACGTGGTGGCGCCGGGCTTCATCGACACCGACATGACCCGCGCCCTGCCGGAGGCCCACCGTGAGGCCCTGCTCACCCAGATCCCCCTGGGGCGCCTGGGCCAGGCCGAGGAGGTGGCGGCGGCGGTGGTGTTCCTGGCCTCCCCCGGGGCGGCCTACATCACCGGCGAGACCCTCCACGTCAACGGCGGCATGTACATGGCCTGAGCCACAACATGTTGATTTACTGTGAATTTATACCCCCGTCGCGGGGGGCGCCCGTTATGGCAAAGGCGGGCGCTTTTCACTACAATACCGTGCCCAGCAGAGCCCGGATTCTGAGATCCATAGCCAGGAGGAACCGACTGTCATGAGCAGTGTTGAAGAACGTGTGAAGAAGATCGTGGTGGAACAGCTGCGGGTCAAGGAAGACGAGATCACGCCCGACGCCTCGTTCGTGGACGACCTGGGCGCCGACTCGCTGGACACCGTGGAGCTGGTCATGGCGCTGGAGGAGGAGTTCGAGACCGAGATCCCCGACGAAGACGCCGAGAAGATCACCACGGTGCAGCAAGCGGTGGACTACATCAACGCCCATATCGGCTGATCCTGCTGGCTAGGGACCTGGAGGCCGCGCCACGGTGAAAGTGGTCGCGGCCTTAAATTTTTGTGCGCCGCCCGGCGGCGCGCGGTGCGAGGAGACGATCTGGTGAGCAAGCGACGCGTGGTGGTGACGGGCCTGGGCCTGGTGTCGCCGGTGGGCCTCAACGTGAAGGAGGCCTGGGACAACATCCTGGCCGGGCGCAGCGGCATCGGCCCCATCACCCATTTCGACGTCTCGGCCTTTCCGGTCCGCTTCGGCGGTTCGGTGCGCGGCTTCGATCCCACCGCCTACATGTCGGAGAAGGATGCCCGCAAGATGGACACCTTCATCCAGTACGGCATCGCGGCGGCGGCGGAGGCGGTGGCCGACGCCGGGCTGGAAGTGACCGAGGACAATGCCGAGCGCATCGGCGTCGCCATCGGTTCCGGCATCGGCGGCCTGGGCACCATCGAGCGCAACCACGAGGCCTACACCAGGGGCGGGCCGCGCAAGCTGTCGCCGTTCCTCATTCCGGCCGCCATCATCAACATGATCTCGGGCCACGTCTCCATCCGCTACGGCATGAAGGGCCCCAACATCGCCCTGGTCACCGCCTGCGCCACCGCCACCCACAGCATCGGCGACGCCGCCCGCATCATCGAGTACGGCGACGCCGACGTGATGCTGGCCGGCGGGGCCGAGATGGCCACCACCCCGCTGGGCCTGGGCGGCTTCGCCGCGGCCCGCGCCCTGTCGCGCCGCAACGACGACCCGGAGACGGCCAGCCGGCCCTGGGACGCCGAGCGCGACGGCTTCGTGCTGGCCGACGGCGCCGGTGTGGTGGTGCTGGAGGAATACGAGTTCGCGCGCCGGCGCGGCGCCCGCATCTACGCCGAGGTCATCGGCTACGGCATGAGCGGCGACGCCTACCACATGACCGCGCCGTCCGAGGGCGGCGAGGGGGCCTGCCGCTGCATGCAGGCGGCGCTGAAGAACGCCGGCGTCGATCCGGAAGCGGTGGACTACATCAATGCCCACGGCACCTCCACCCCGGCCGGCGACAAGGCCGAGGTGCTGGCGGTCAAGCGTGCCTTCGGCGATCATGCCTACAAGCTGGCCATGAGCTCCACCAAGTCCATGACCGGCCACCTGCTGGGCGCGGCCGGCGGCGTGGAGGCGGTGTTCACGGTGCTGTCCATCCGTGACCAGGTGGCCCCGCCCACCATCAACATCCAGACGCCGGACCCCGAGTGCGATCTGGACTTCGTGCCCGGCAGCGCACGGGAGATGAAGATCGATGTGGCGCTGTCCAATTCCTTCGGCTTCGGCGGCACCAACGGCACCCTGGTGTTCTCGCGCCTGCGCTGAGCCCCGCCCCCGGGGCGCGCCGGCATGAGCCTGCCGCAGCCGGCGGCCGGTCCCGGCGTCACGGCGGTGGCCGCGCCGCCCGACCTGCTGGCCCTGCACCGCCTCGATCCCCGGCGCTACCCGGTGCTGCTGGAGAGCTGCGCCGCCCCGGCCGCCGCCGGCAGCGTCACCGCCCGGTTCGACCTGCTGCTGGCCGCCCCCGGCACCCGCCTCACCCTGGCGCCCGGCGGCACCCTGCACCTGGACGGCCGCCCGCTGCCCGGCGCCGGCTTCCTCGACGCCCTGGACCGGCTCTGGGCCGGGGCCCGCCGGCCGGCGCCCCCCGGCGCCGCCGCGCTGCCCTTCGCCGGTGGCTGGTTCCTGTTCCTGGGCTACGAGCTGGCGGCCGAGGCGGAGCCGGGGCTGCGCCTGCCCCCGGCGCCCGGCGGCCTGCCCGTGGCGGAGGCCGTGCGCGTGCACGGCGCCATCGTGCGCGACCGCCTCACCGGCGAAACCTGGCTGGTGGACGACGGCCTGGCGCCGGAGGAGCGCGCCGCCATCCTGGCCGACCTGGAGCGGGCGGCGCCGCCGGACGACCCGCCGCCGCCGGCGGCGGCCTGGGACGAGGCCCCGGCCCGCGACTACCTGCGCGCGGTGGAGCGCATCCGCCGCTACATCCGCGACGGCGACGTGTTCCAGGTCAACCTGGCCCGGCCGTGGCGGGCGCGGCTGCCGGGCCTGGACCACGCCGCCGTCTGCGCCCTGTACCGGCGCCTGCGCCGGGCCAACCCCGCGCCCTTCGCCGCCCTGGCCCGGCTGTCCTCGGGCACGGTGCTCAGCTCCTCGCCCGAGCGCCTGGTGCGGGTGCGCGGCGACCGGGTGGAGACCCGGCCCATCGCGGGCACCCGCCCGCGCGGGCGCGACGCCGCCAGCGACGGCGCCCTGGGCCGGGAGCTGCTGGCCCATCCCAAGGAGCGCGCCGAGCACGTCATGCTCATCGACCTGGAGCGCAACGACCTGGGCCGCCTGTGCGTGCCGGGCACGGTGGAGGTGAACGAGTTCATGACCCTGGAGTCCTACGCCCACGTCCACCACATCGTCTCCAACGTGCGCGGGCGCCTGCGCGCGGGCGTCACCCCGGCGCAGGTGATCCGGGCGGTGTTTCCCGGCGGCACCATCACCGGCTGTCCCAAGGTGCGCTGCATGGAGATCATCGCCGAGCTGGAAGGGGAGGGGCGCGGGGCCTACACCGGCTCGCTGGGCTACCTGGGTCACGACGGGCGCATGGATCTCAACATCCTCATCCGCACCCTGGTGGCGGCGGACGGCATGCTGGAGGTGCGGGCCGGCGCCGGCATCGTCATGGACTCCGACCCCGGGCGCGAGCTGGAGGAGACCCGGGCCAAGGCCCGCGGCGTGCTGCGGGCCCTGGAGCAGGCATGATCCTGCGCGCCCTCATCGACGGCGAGGAGGCCGCCTCCATCGGGCTGGAGGAGCGCGGCCTGCACTACGGCGACGGCCTGTTCGAGACCATGCGCGTGCGCGACGGCGACCTGCCCCTGTGGCCGCTGCACGCCGAGCGCCTGTGCGAGGGCTGCGAGCGCCTGCACCTGCCGCCGCCCGACCTGGAGCGGGTGGAGGGCTGGCTCGCGCGCCTGGCGGCCGGGGTGGCCGACGGCGTGGTCAAGCTGATCTATACCCGGGCCGGCGGCGGGCGCGGCTACGCGCCGCCGGCGCCGCCGCGCGGGCGCGTCTTCCTGCTGCTGTACGAGGCCCCGGCCATGCCGCCGGGCTGGGCCCGCGACGGCATGCGGGTGCGGTTTTGCGACACGGTGCTCGCGCGCCAGCCGCACCTGGCGGGTATAAAGCATCTCAACCGCCTGGAGCAGGTGCTGGCGCGGGGGGAGTGGACCGATCCGGCCATCGGCGAAGGGCTCGTGTGCGACACCGGGGGCTGCGTCATCTCGGCCACCGCCGCCAACCTGTTCATCGTGCGCGGGCCGGGGCTCGCCACCCCGGCGCTGGAGCACTGCGGCGTGAAGGGGGTCATGCGGCGTATAATCATGGAGCACTGTGCGCAGGAGGGGATCCCGCTGCAGGAAGGCACCCTGACTCCGGCCGACGTCACCGCCGCCGGCGGGGCCTTGCTGTGCAACAGCGTCCGCGGGGCCTGGCCCGTGTGCGAGGTGGACGGCCGGCCGCTGCCGGTGCCGGCGCTGGTGCATGAACTGGTGGACGTGGCGCGCCGGCGCCTGAGGCTCGCGTGAAACAGGTTCTGTACAAGCTCACCGCCATGGGCCTGCTGGCCGCGAGCCTGCTGGCCGGCTGGCTGTGGTGGGACTACTCCGCCTTTCTCGACAACCCCCTCCGCCTGCCCGAGGCGGGGCTGGAGCTGCGGGTGGAGCCGGGCCAGACCCTCACCGGCGTGGCCCGCCGCCTGGGGCGCGAGGGCGTGCTCGAGCACCCGGGCTACCTGCTGTGGCACGCGCGCTGGCGCGGGCGCACCACCATCCAGGCCGGCGAATACCGGCTGGCGCCGGGCACCACGCCGGTGCGGCTGCTGGAGCAGCTCACCCGGGGCGAGGTCATCCAGTACAGCCTCACCGTGGTGGAGGGCTGGACCTTCCGCCAGCTCATGGATGCCGTCAACGCGCACGAGGCGCTGGACCACACCCTGGGCGAAGCCGACGCCGCCACCGTCATGGCGCGCCTGGGCCGCCCCGGCGAGCACCCGGAAGGCCGCTTCCTGCCCGACACCTACCACTTCCCCCGCGGCACCACCGACGTGGAGTTCCTGCGCCGCGCCTACCGCGCCATGGAGCGGGTGCTGGCCGAGGAGTGGGAGCAGCGGGCCGTGGGCCTGCCCCTGCGCACGCCCTACGAGGCCCTCATCCTCGCCTCCATCGTGGAGAAGGAAACGGGCCTGGCCAGCGAGCGCGCCGCCATCGCCGGGGTGTTCATCCGCCGCCTGCAGCGGGGCATGCGCCTGCAGAGCGATCCCACCGTCATCTACGGCCTGGGCGCGCGCTTCGACGGCAACCTGCGCCGCGCCGACCTGCGCCGCGACACTCCTTACAACACCTACCGCCGCCGCGGCCTGCCGCCCACCCCCATCGCCCTGCCGGGGCGCGCCGCCATCCATGCCACCCTGCACCCGGAGGAGGGCGACGCGGTGTACTTCGTGTCCCGCGGCGACGGCAGCCACCACTTCTCCGCCACCCTGGAGGAGCACAACGAGGCCGTGATCCGCTACCAGCTCAAGGGCCGCCGGCGGGCCTTTTCGTCATACCCGCCGCGCAAGGATGCGGCGCCATGAGCACCCGCGCCCTGTTCATCACCGTCGAGGGCATCGAGGGCACCGGCAAGAGCACCAACCTCCGGTTCCTGCTCGAATGCCTGGTGGCCCGCGGCATCGACCCGGTGGTCACCCGCGAGCCCGGCGGCACCCCCATCGGCGAGCGCATCCGCGAGCTGCTGCTGGACACCGGCCACGGCGCCATGTGCGACGACACCGAGCTGCTGCTCATGTTCGCCGCCCGCGCCCAGCACCTGGCCCAGGTGATCCGCCCCGCGCTGGACAAGGGGCAGTGGGTGCTGTGCGACCGCTTCACCGATGCCACCTACGCCTACCAGGGCGGCGGCCGCGGCATGGACAGCGGCCGCATCAGCGTGCTGGAGGAGTGGACCCAGCGCGGCCTGCGCCCCGACCTCACCATCCTGCTGGACGTGGACCCCGAGGTGGGCCTGGCCCGGGCCGCCGGCCGCGGCCGCGCCGCCGACCGCTTCGAGCAAGAGCGGCTGGAATTCTTCGAGCGCGTGCGGGCGCGCTACCTGGACCTGGCGGCGGCCGAGCCCGAGCGCTTCCGGGTGGTGGACGCCGGCCGGCCGCTGCCCCAGGTGCAGGCGGACCTGGCCCGCATCGTGGAGGAGCTCACCGCCCATGGCTGAGACCCCTCCATGGCTGCCCTGGTACACCGGGGCCTGGAGCCGGCTCCAGGCCCAGCGCGCCGCCGGGCGCCTGCCCCATGCCCTGCTCATCCACGGCCCGGCGGGCGTGGGCAAGGGCGGCCTGGCCCGGATCCTGGCC